>CAZEAH010000466.1:0-3067 GCA_964510075.1 uncultured Leptospirales bacterium
CACCGCAAACAGGGTCTTGGCTTCCCGCAGCCGCCCGCGCAGGACCTCCAGATCGCCGACCCGTCCCTTGCGACCGCCCTCGCCGAAATATTCGTCGAAGGCCGAGGCCATGGAACGGAAGGCGCGCCGGTACTGCTCGTAATAGGGGTCCTGGTCCTTTTCGCCGGGATCCGCGGGAGGCCGGAAGTCTTCGCGGGCCTCCCTGAGGAAGCGATACCCCTCATTGATGATGACCATCCGCATCCCCGCGCCCGCGTCGGAGGCCACGTCGGGATGGTTCAATTTGGCGAGCGCACGGTACGCCGACTGCAGTTCTTCGGCGTCGAAGTCCCCTGATAGCCCGAAGAGCAGGAGGTAGCGTCGCTTTTTTTCGTCTGCGTCGTTCATGCGTTATCCGCCGGACAGTCCGCCTCCCCGGAGCGGCGATGAAATGCCGGGGCATGATCACGGTGCGCGGCCCTCACCGTATCGGGACGATGCCGCGCCGGCGGATCGCCCCTATCCGGATCCGGCCTTTCGGCGTCATCGCCGGCGATCCGGTAAAAGCTATTGACATATTGCGATCAGTTTCGGCAAATGTCAACCAACAAGACGCCGGATAAGCGACCACTCATGAGCCCGGTCAAGATCATCGTCTCCTTCCTGCTTTTCGCGATCCTGTTCGAATTCATCGCGATGCTGTTTTTTGTCAGGCGCAGGACCTCGATCGAGTTCCTGACCGCATCGCTCTTTGCGCTCCTCATACTGTTACCGGAATACCTTCTGCTGGAGGGCGCCGATCCGCCGCGATGGATCGTGTATATATCGCTCGTCGGCGTTTCTCTTTTCCCGGCGTCCTACGCGCGGATGACATCCAACTACATCAGGACGAGGACGAAACCGCACCCGGTCGTGTTAGCTGCGGGCCCGCCGGTCGTTATAGTTCTGGCTGTTCTTTTCAACGCGCACGCGACGCTTATCGTCTCAGTCATGCTTATCGCTTTTTACGCATGGGCGGCCCGTCGTTTTTACAAAAGCGTCTTTACTTCGACCGGTATTTACCTCGTGCTTCAGGCCGCTCTCCTCGCGGCCGTGGTTGCCTCCGCGCTCTCGGCCTGGTCCGGCGTCCCGGTGTATTACGCGGCCGGAGCCGGAGCGCTCCATGCCATAACGTCCCTCCTCTTTCTCTACGGCTATCACGCGCGGATAAACCGCATCGCCGTTCACTTCAGGGAGTCGCGGGAACTCAACCGGCGGCTCATCCACACCAACGCCCGCCTCAGGCAGAAGGTCGAGCAACTCAAGGCCCTGGTACAGGAGCGCGACAGCGAGCTCCTCCAGATATCACGCCACGCCAGCCTGGCCGAGGTCACCACCGGAATCGCGCACGAACTGGCCCAGCCGCTGACAGGGATCAAAGCGATCGCCCAGAACATGATGGACGACATCAATTACGACGAGTTTGACAATCTCGAGGCGGCGGCTGAACTAATGAAGATATGCACTCTCGTTGACAAATCCGCTTCGATCATTGACCATATACGGAATTTTTCCCGGCGAAGCGGCATGAACATGCGATTGATCGACCTCAACCGCGTGGTGCTTGACGCCATCGACCTCGTGAACCTCCAGTTCAAGAAGCACAGCGTCGACATCATCCTGGTCCTTAACGAGAACATCTCGAGGATGCACGGGGACAGGATCAGCATAGAGCAGCTGATAATCAACCTGCTCCTCAACGCCAGGGACGCCATCATGGAGCGCCAGAAAACGGCGGAAGACGGCTACACGGGAAGAATCACCATAGCCACGGAACAGGCCGACGACAGGATCCGACTGCTCATCGAGGACAACGGCACGGGCATTCCGGAAGACGTTGTCAAGAAGATATGGTCTCCGTTCTTCACCACAAAGCGCAGGGCAAGCGGCACAGGCATCGGCCTTTCGATAAGCAGCAGGATTCTGCGGGAGCACAACGCCGACATCAGCGTCGAATCCGCCCCGGGCCGCGGGGCCCGTTTCATAATGACTTTCCCGGCTCCGCGCGAGCGGGTCGGAACCGTATCGTCACAACAAGAGGCATAAGTGCGAATGACAATCGAGCACGACTCTCCATTGACCGGTGAAAACGGGCTCATCCCGGGGGGCGGAGCCTGCCCCGCCACGATGACCCCCGTGCGCTCCCGTCGCATCGTGGCAGCGCTGTTTGGGTATCACGGGCGTCCAGCGCCCGCGCTGCAGTACCTGAATATCTACCAGCTCGCCGTGGCGGTCGTTCTTTCGGCTCAGACCACGGACAAACAGGTCAATTCGGTGACGCCGCGCCTCTTCCAGCGGTATCCCGGATTCCCCGAGCTCGCGGGGGCCCGGATATCCGAGCTCGAGAAGCTGATACGCAGCGTGGGATTCTACCGGTCCAAGGCCAGGAACATCCGTGCGCTGGCGCAAAGGGTCATTGAGAGACACGGGGGGGCCCTCCCGTCAGGCAGGGACGAGCTCATGTCACTTCCCGGAGTGGGGCGTAAATCGGCAAACGTCATCCTTGCGATGGGATTCGGAATTCCCGCGTTTGCCGTGGACACGCACGTGCTTCGCGTAGCGAACCGGATCGGCTACGCCCGCTCAGACAATCCCGACGTTGTGGAATCGTGCCTGACCGGGGTAATCCCGCCGTCCGACTGGATAGACGGGCACCTGCTGTTCATCACCCACGGTCGAACGGTGTGCAGGGCACGCGGTCCGCTGTGCGACCGGTGTCCGGTCACCGCGCTCTGCGATTTTGGAGGTAATACTCTCTGAACGCGGCCATGACCTCCGGGTCATTGATGCGGCGGTTGAGCTCCCCACGGGGATCGAGCCCGGTGATCTTCTGAAGAGAAGTGTAAGCGACCTCGGCGAGCGCGGAGTCCGTGCTGGCAAGGTATTCCACGAGGAATGGGACATCTTCCGGATGCGCGACCTCTCCGAGCACCGCCAGCCCCCATCGCGCGAACTCCTTCCCCGAGTCGGCTATTTTCTGCCTGAAGTCGCTCTCGTTTCCGGGCACGTAGCGCGCGGCGATCTTGCTGAAGTTCGCCGCGTTCTGGAG
>CAZEAH010000467.1:0-3066 GCA_964510075.1 uncultured Leptospirales bacterium
CGGCGCCGATGGCCGCCACCTTGATGAAACTGAAGACGTCCTGCACGACGCCGCTGAGGAACACGCCGAAGCAGTTGACGGCGGTGAGGAGCGCGATGGTCGAAAGGGCGATCGCTATAACGGCGGCGCCCGGCAACGGATAGCCCGCGGCGATCTGCCAGAGCGCGCCGCCGTACTCGGCGAAGACAAGCGCCACCGCCGCGATGGAGGCGGTTTCCGAAACGAAGAACATGGCCCAGCCGCGCAGGAAGGTAAACACCGGGGGATAGGCGGCCCGAAGGAATACGTACGGCCCGCCCGATTTCGGGATCATGGCCACGAGCTCCGCATAGCACATGGCCGCGAATATCGTGATGACGCCGGCGATGATCCATACAAGCGCAAACAGAGAGGTGCAGCCGACCAGGGCCATGATGGGCCCCGGCGTACGGAAAATCCCCGACCCGATGATGCGGCCTATAACGATCGACACGGTCTCGAGAAACCCGAGCTCCCTTTTTAACTCGGTCTCCTCGGAGAATAGTGACGGGCCGCAGCAGTCCCGCGCCTTTCGGTCATCCATCAGCGGACGCCGATTTCCTTCAGGAACTCTCCGACCCTGGCATCGTATTCTTTTCTGTTGTTCCAGAAGGCGAGCGCGTGACCGGCGTTCGGCGCGAGGAAAAGCTTGCGCCGTCCCTTTTTCCGCTCATACATCGCTCGGGACATCTCCGGCGGAATGTACGTATCGTCCGCGCCGTGGATGAAGAACACCGGCATACGGAGCCTGTCGATGGTGCGTATCGGTGAGACCTCGGAGAAGAACATAGCGCCCCGCATTTTGCTCACCAGGCTCGCCACGGGCATCATAGGGAACGCCGGCAGTCCAAAATCGGCCTTCAGCCTGAACGCGAGGAGCTCCGTAAGGTCGGAATAGGAACAGTCCGCGATGATGAAGGCGGCGCGGTCGTCGATCGCCGCGTATTCCAGCGCGATTCCCGCGCCCATGGATTCTCCGTGCACGCCGACAAGGCAGTCCCGGCCGCACTTTTCGAATACCCAGTCGACGACGGTCTTCATGTCGTGCTTTTCGTAGACGCCGAAGGTGACGTTTCCGCCGCCGCTTTTCCCGTGGTGACGATGGTCGTAGACCAGCACGTTGAATCCGCGCTTCCTGAATATATCGACGTATTTAATGGAGCCCATCAGGGTATAGGTCACTCCGTGCGCTATTATCGCGGTCTTTTTCGAGTTTTCCACGGGGATGTAGAGGCCGTGCAACCTGTAGCCGAACGGCGAATCGATGAATACTTCCTGTATGGGGAGCGCCTTGAATTCCTTCTCGACGATCTTACCCGCTTTTATCTCGATGCGGTAGGTTTCGTCGTAGTCTTTCATCACCGGCGTTATCACCTGGCTTGAAAAATACCAGCCCGCGCCGAACGTTGTAACGATCAGCGCGGCGAGCACACCGAGGGCGATTTTCGTGAGTCGAGATGACGTCGCCATTACATCCTCCGAAGGCACTAATATCCGCTCTGTGAGATCACCGCGCCGTTCACAGCCTCCCGTTGATGACGGTTCCGCCGTTTCTACGGGGCTCCGGCCGAACGAACACTCGACACGGTTACAACGCGGACTCGTTCACGCTATCGATTCACCGGGCGCGAACAAAAAAATCAACCACTATTTGCCGGGGATCGCCGTCGGAAGCGAAACCGGCGGCTCACTCAGCATTGTCGGCTCCCGAGGCGCGATCGGGATAAATATGATTGAGGTAGTCGGTCCGAGTGATGATCCCCACGAGTTTTCCCCCGTCCATAATGGGAATCTGTCCCACCCCGCGCCTGAAGAATATCTCCTCGAGTTCGCGTACCGTGGTGCACAGGGAGCCGGTTACGACCTTGCGGGTCATATAGGCCTTAACGGGGGCGTGCATCTGCGATGCCTTTCTTCCCTTCATGATGTCCCGGAGCGTGATGATGCCGGCGAGAGCGCCGTCCGCGTCGACGACCGGCGCGCCCGTCAGGTTTGAGGATTCAAGAAACATGGACGCCTCGAGCAGGCTCCAGTTCTGCTGGATGACGCGCACGTCGCGCGTCATGAGCGAGGTGGCCATCGCCGCCGGAACGAGGGAGGAATCGATATGCGCCATGAACTCGCGGAACACCTCACCGCCGGCCCGGCCCTTGACGAGCGCGGACGAGGCCCTCTCGTGCCCCCCGCCCCCGAAACGCTTCATGAGCTCGTTCACCGCGATGCGGTCGTGCCTGCTCCGCGCGATAATGAGCGCGCTCTTCTCCTCCGCGAAGGAGAACACGGTGAAGAGGGCGTCGACGTCCTCCACGTCGAACACCTTTTCGACCACCGCGGCGAGGCCGCCGGCCTGCCTGTCCATCACCACATAGCTCAGCGCGACGAGGTTGCCGTGTATGTCCTGGTACACCATCTCGTTGAGTATCTGGTGGAAGAGCGACATCTGGTGCTCCTCCTTGAGGGGCTTGAGTATGCGCGACACCATGGCGAGCGAGGCCCTCTGCTCCATGAGGAAGGAGGCGGCCAGAAAGTCCTCGGCGGTCACACTCTCGTGCGTGAAGTTGCCGGTGTCGGCGAAGATACCCGCCAGCGCTATTGTTGCCTCGTCGGGCCCAAGGGCCAGGCCGCGGCGCATCAGTTCGATCGCGAAATACGTGGTGTTCGCCCCGAAGGAATTGCCCCGGACCTCGGCGCCCGGTATGTCCGACGAATCGTCCGGATGGTGGTCGTAGACCGTGAGACCGCCGGTACGGCGTTCAATAAGCGGCGCGAATTCCTTTATCCTTCCCATCGACCGCGTGTCGACGACCGTGACGTTCTCGATCGCGGCGTCCTTCAGCTCCTCGATCTGTCTGAAATCGACGACGGGGTTGTAGATGTTGTACAGGTTCTGCGCCACGGGATGTATGAGCCTGCTTCGGACGGCGACGTATCCGGGATTGAGCCGGCGCGCGAGCACCATGGAACCGACGCAGTCCAGGTCCATGTTGGTATGTCCGATGATGATGTTCATGCGCGGCCCGGCCCCGTCCCTCCCGCGCCCACGCCGGT
>CAZEAH010000468.1:0-3048 GCA_964510075.1 uncultured Leptospirales bacterium
CTCGCCCACCCCGAGCTCGGTGATGACCGTGCCGGTATCTATTCCGGGAGTGGCCCGGAAGGTCTCGGCCGCGGCCTTTACCGCCTTCTGGTCCTTGGGAGTGAATGCGCGCAGGGCGTGCTGTACGCGGTTTCCGAGCTGACCCAGCACCTCCTCGGGGATGTCCAGCGGGCTCTGCGTGACGAAGTACACGCCGACGCCCTTCGAGCGGATGAGCCGCACGACCTGTTCGATCTTCTTGACCAGCGCCTTCGGAGCGTCATTGAACAGAAGATGGGCCTCATCGAAAAAGAACACCAGGAGCGGTTTGTCGGCGTCTCCGCGCTCGGGGAGCTCCTCGAAGAGCTCGGACAACAGCCACAGCAGGAAGGTCGAATAGAGCACCGGATGCAGGACCAGTTCCTCGGCGGAGAGGACGTTGATCACGCCGCGCCCATCGGCGTCGTGCCGAATGAGGTCGTTCAGGTCCAGGTCGGGCTCGCCGAAAAACTCGTCGCCCCCCTGCTGTTCCAGGGGCAGGAGCTTGCGCTGAATGGTCTGCACCGTCTGCTTCGACACCTGGCCGTATTCGGCCGATACCGTATCCGCGTTATCCGCCAGGTACTGAAGCGCCGCCTTGAGGTCCTTAAGGTCGAGAAGCAGCAGGCCCGCCTCGTCGGCCACGCGGAACAGCAGGCTCATCGTGGTGCTCTGCGCCTCCGAGAGCTCGAGCAGCCGCGACCAGAGGTCGGGCCCCATATCGCTTACGGTCGCGCGAAGGGGCAGCCCTTTCTTGCGGTACAGGTCCCACAGCTCGACGGGATTCGCGCGGTACTCGAAGCCCTCGATCCCCATCATACGGACGCGCTCCTCGATCTTCTCGTGCGTCTTTCCGGCCCGGCTGAGACCGGCAATATCCCCTTTGATATCCGCAACGAAGACCGGAACCCCGATATCCGAAAAGACCTCAGCCATCATCTGCAGCGTCACGGTCTTTCCCGTTCCCGTGGCGCCGGTTATCAGGCCGTGACGGTTCGCCATGGACGGTTCGAGATACGCCTTCGCCGTCCCCTGCCCCATGAGTATTCTGTTGTCAGCCATTGTGCTCCCCCCGAAGATACGCTTCTTTGAATCGCGTGCCGGCCCGCTCGCCGCCGGCGGGACCAAGAAAGCCAGGAACCGGCATAGCAATTCCGGCTCCAGAAGAGCATACAATTACAGTCTTCGCAAATCAAATTCTACAAATCACCGGCCGGTATGGTTGAAATTATGATGTACTCTATCCGCTTATCGGTGATATAATGGATTTCTCGATGGCCCTTTCACGGCGGGCGGGCGCTGTTTCCATATCGTTCAAGCGAGGCGTCGTATGGACTTTCTCGACATGCGGACGGTGATGTTCAGCTATCTGCTGCTAAGTCTCGTCTGCGCAATCCTCATGCTGTCACTCTGGCGTCAGAACCGCGGGCGCTTCGAGGGTACCGGCCACTGGGCGGCCGATTTCGTACTACAGGCAGCAGGCCTCGTGCTAATCATTTTGAGGGGTTCGATCCATGATGCCGTGTCTATGGTAATACCGAATCTCCTTATTCTGACAGGAGCTCTCCTGGGCTATTTCGGTCTCGGGCGATTCACCGGCGAGAGAACGGCAAAAACATATAACATTCTGCTGGTGGGTGTGACAGTCATCCCTTTTTCATATTTTTCCTTTATTCAGCCGAGCACATCCGCCCGTATGCTCTGCTTCACCGGAACGCTGCTTATTATCACGGCACAGTGTGCATGGCTCGGACTTGCAAAGGTACGATCGGCCCTCAGGCCGATTACGCGTCCGGTAGGCCTGGTATTCATCGCCTACACGCTCGTGAGCACGGCGCGGATAGGCATGATCATAATTGAGCCCGACATATCAAACGACTTTTTCCATCCCAAATCCTTCGACGCTCTTTTCATCGTGACCTACCAGCTGCTGTTCGTGCTCCTGACGTACAGTCTTTCATTCATTATAAACAAGCGCCTGTACCTCGATATCCAGACCCAGGAGGAAAAATTCGCAAAGGCATTTCACTCCTCACCCTACGCCGTCGCGCTCTCCGGTTTTTCCGACGGCAGACTGTTCGAAGTCAACACGGGATTCGAGGAACTCACCGGCTATGCGGCCGCCGAAGCCCTGGGGAAAACAACGATAGAGCTCGGTCTGTGGGCCGATGAAAATGACCGCGCGACCATAACGGAGGAGCTGTCGCGGAACTCCAGGGTGAGGGACATCGAGATCGATTTCCGCAAAAAGTCGGGCGAGGCCGTCACCGGACTGCTCTCGGCGGACGTCATAATGGTCGACGGCCGCCGGGCCCTCCTCTCCAGCATCAGCGACATCACCGAGCGGAAGCGGAACGAGGAAAAGATCAAGGCGCTGCTTGCCGAGAAGGAGCTTATTTTGGTGGAAGTCCACCACCGGGTAAAAAACAACCTCAACACGATCTACAGCCTGCTCAACATCCAGGCGTCGTCGCACAACGATCCATCCGCGTCCGCCGTTCTTCATGACGCCGCGCACCGGGTGCGGAGCATGATGCTGCTCTACGACAAGCTCTACAGGGCCGAGCAGGTTACCCGGATATCGACAAAAACCTATCTTCCGCAGCTCGTCGGCGAGACGGTCGCGATATTCCCCGGCGGCGGCTCCGTCCGTGTCGAGACCGATGTGGCGGACATTTCCATCGGAGCCAAAACGGCCTCCACCCTCGGAATCATACTCAACGAGCTCGTCACCAATGCGATGAAGTACGCCGCGGTCGGTCGAAACGACGCGCTCCTCAGGCTCTCTCTCGCCGCAACCGGCGGCATGATCAGTATGGTGTTCGAGGACGATGGCCCTGGAATGCCGGAATCGATATCAATCGAACATCCGACCGGTTTCGGCATGAGGCTTGTCGACATGCTGGTCAGACAGCTTGGCGGCACCGTGCGTATCGAGCGGAGCAACGGGACACGTTTTATAATCGAGTTCAGGGAATAGGGCGCCACCTCGCCGCGCCGGCTCCATGGAGCATCCCAAAAGATGTTGAC
>CAZEAH010000469.1:0-3047 GCA_964510075.1 uncultured Leptospirales bacterium
AAGGTCGGTTTTAGCGAAAACGGCGCAGCGCGAGGCGATCTTCGGGACGGTGCCGGTGTTTGCCGATGCCAGGCGGCACAGCGCGGCCGCGTCTTCCAGGCCGAGGCGGCGTGCCTGCTGGTCCAGGAAGCTTCCCGTCCCGGCGGCGCAGGAGGAATTTGCGCGCGTTTTCCGGTATTCTCCGTTTTCGTCAAATTGGATGAGTGAGAAGCGCTCCCCTCCGACGGTAAGAATCGATCGGGCCTCGGGATGGAACAGCGCCGCGGATTTCATCACGGCAACATGCGGGTCGCAGACCGAGGAGCATTTGATGATGTCGGTGGTGGTGGCGGTGCGAACGACGGCCCGAACGTTCGGAACGTCGAAATCCCCGAGCATCGCGGCAAGCGTCCGGGCGATTTCGCCGCCATGGAACCCGTACGCGGTCTGTGTGAGATTTAACGACGAGTCCACGGCAGCGACACCGATCGAGACCGAACCGATATCGACACCGAGAAAGAGATTCCGCGGTTTCATGATTTCTCCCTCGCTGGGCATGCGGGCTTCCCCGCGGCCGACCGCGGGGAAGGGGTGATATCCGCCCCATAGGCCCAATGTGATGATAATATCGGGCGTTAGAGTCAGAATGATGAAAAAGGTTACATGGTACGGCGGTACTTCCCTCCGGATTCGTACAGCGCCTGTGTTATCTGGCCGAGGCTCGCCACGCGCGCCGTCTCCATGAGCTCGGCGAAGATATTGGCGCCGGCGGCGGCGGCCTTCTTGAGCCGCATAAGCGCCGCCTGCGCCTCCGCTGCGTGCCGGTTGTGAAACTCCCTGAGCGCGTCGATCCGCGACATCTTCTCCTCGAAGGAAGCGCGGGTAAGGGGTATCTCGGGGCGCATATACTCACCGGAGACGACGGCGGGATTGAGATAGGTATTCACGCCGACAATGGGGTACTCGCCCGTGTGCTTTTTGTGCTCGTAGACGAGCGATTCCTCCTGTATCCGGCCGCGCTGATAATAGCTTTCCATGGCGCCGAGCACGCCTCCCCGCCGGCTTATCCTGTCGAATTCTTCGAGCACGGCCTCTTCGACCATATCGGTAAGCCGCTCTATTATGAAGCTGCCCTGCAGACCGTTCTGGTTCTTGAAGATTCCGTATTCCTTCCCGATGATAAGCTGGATCGCCATTGCGCGCCGTACTGATTCCTCGGTCGGGGTGGTGATTGCTTCGTCGTAGGAGTTGGTGTGCAGGCTGTTGCAGTTGTCGTTGAGCGCCATGAGCGCCTGCAGGGTGGTACGGATGTCGTTGAATTGTATCTCCTGGGCGTGGAGGCTGCGGCCGGACGTCTGTATGTGGCACTTAAGCCGCTGGCTCTGCTGCCCGGCGCCGTAGCGGTGCTTCATTGCGATGGCCCATATCCGGCGGGCGACGCGAATCAACACGTTGTATTCGGGCTCCATTCCGCTCGAGAAGAAGAACGAAAGATTGGGCGCGAAGTCGTCGATATTCATGCCCCGCGAGAGATAGTACTCCACATAGGTAAAAGCGTTGGCCAGGGTGAAGGCGAGCTGGGTGACGGGCGCCGCTCCGGCCTCGGCGATATGGTAGCCGCTTATGGACACCGAGTAAAAGTTGCGGACGCTGTTGTCGATAAAGTACTGCTGTATGTCGCCCATCATCCTCAGGGCGAAGTTCGTGGAAAAGATACAGCTGTTCTGGCCCTGGTCCTCCTTGAGGATGTCAGCCTGGACGGTCCCCCGGACGGTCTTCAGCACATCGGCCTTTATCCTCTCGCGCTCCTCGACCGAGGGGCCGCGTCCGTGTTCGGAGGCGAAACGTTCGGCGGCGCGGTCGATGGCCGTGTTGAAAAAGAACGCGAGCATTATCGGCGCCGGCCCGTTGATGGTCATGGAAACGCTGGTGTTCGGGTCGCACAGGTCGAAGCCGGCGTAGAGTTCTTTCATGTCGTCGAGGGTGCAGATGCTTACGCCGCTCTCGCCGATTTTGCCGAACACATCGGGTACGGTGCTGGGGTCCTGGCCGTAGAGCGTCACCGAATCGAAGGCGGTGCTGAGCCGCTTGGCGGAGTCGTTGCGCGTGAGATAATGGAAACGGCGGTTTGTGCGGCCGGGAGAACCCTCGCCGGCGAACTGGCGTTTGGGGTCCTCATCGGTACGCCTGAAGGGGAAGACTCCTGCGGTGTAGGGGAAGTACCCCGGGAGGTTTTCCTTCCGCAGCCACCGCAGCAGGTCTGCCCGCGATTCATAGCGCGGAAGCGCTATAAGCGGTATTTTCAGGCCGGAGAGCGATTCCGTGTGCAGCGGTGTGCTGATCGTTTTTCCGCGTATCACCACATCCAGGCTTTCTTTCTCGTACGCGGCGCGGGTCTCCTCCCATCGGGCGAGGGATGAGGCGATATCCGCATCCAGTTTTTCCCTGGCGGAGGAGCCGAGCCTCTCCGCGGTCGCGCGTATATCGGCCCCGCCCGAGGCGGCGAGCGTTTTGGCCGCCTCCAGCTCTTTGAGTACGGCCGCGGAGTTCTCGGTCTGTGCGTGGTAGCGCCGAACGGCCGTCGAGATTTCGGAGAGGTAATTGAAGCGTTCCGGGGGTAGTATCCCGCGGGAGGTGGTTTCGCCCCCTGCGCGCTCCGGCAGGACCGCCGGAGGCCAGTCGACGAAACCCCCGTCCCGCAGGCGCTCGATGACCGCGCCGAAAAACACATCGAGCCCGCGGTCGTAATAGTTGCTCGCCATGGTCCCGAATACTGGGAGGGATTCGTCCGCGGTTTTAAAATCGTTGTGTGCGCGTCTGTACTGTTTGCGGACGTCCCGGAGTGCGTCGGGCGAATTGCGGTGGTCGAACTTGTTTATCACGATGATGTCGGCGTAATCCAGCATGTCGATCTTTTCGAGCTGTGAGGGCGCTCCGTAATCGGAGGTCATGACGTAAATCGACAGGTCGGCGTGGGCGGATATTCCGGCATCCCCCTGTCCGATTCCCGGGGTCTCGATGATGATGAGGTCGAAGGAAGCGGCGCGCAGCACCGCGATCATCTCGTC
>CAZEAH010000470.1:0-3029 GCA_964510075.1 uncultured Leptospirales bacterium
ATCGTATTCGGGTCGATCCATCGGGTAGGCCGCAAGCCGCGATAAGACCGGCTGTTCCGGCTCGATCAGTATGGATTCCCCAATGTTATGACGGACATTATAGACCCCATCTGTTGGCATGAAAAGACTTATTTGAATTGACGCTATATGCGTCAATTTGTAAAGAAAAGTCCACACTTGAAAAAAACTTGACAGTCCACCGGCTCTTTTTAGTATGAGCGCCACGAAGGCGATGCCTGGCTTAACCTTAACATACGGTGGATGTAGCTCAATGGCAGAGCCCTGGACTGTGGCTCCAGTTGTTGCGGGTTCGAGCCCCGTCATCCACCCATTCGTGCGACCTGGAAGGAGATATGCGATCTCCTTTTTTTATCAATACCGTTTATAGTTTACCGCACCTGCCGACTGCAGGAGATATCTCCATGCCGGTCTGATCCTTCGGTATTACGGGACGGCCGCGTCGAATAATGTAAAAATATCCTCTGAATAAACCGGCTCGTAGGGCTTGGTTTTATAATCCGCCCTTACCGTGTAATGACACGGTATTTTCAGGATACAGAGAGTATCCCATCATTATTATCATTGAGTATTCAATCAAACGGTATATAATAATCCCGGTAACAACGGCACGGTTCGGGAAACAATATAATAGCCTGACGCGTGAGGGATTTAATTACATTCAAAAACCGGAGTGGCCGGGACCCGTGGCCGCGTGAAAAACGAAATGCAAGCAACGGGGGGAACACCTCGTGAAACGTGCACCGCGTGATGACAGTTATAAAAAGGCCTTCCTCATCGATATGGACGGGGTAATTAACAAAGGAAATACTTTGATCCCCGGTGCGCTCGAGTTCGTCGACAGACTGAAAAAGAGCAGATATCCATATCTATTCATAACGAACAATTCATATCACACTCCGAGGGAGCTGAAGCACAGGCTGCATCGACTTGGAGTCGATGTAGACGATACGCATTTCTACACATCGGCGATGGCTACGGCCACCTTCATCGAGTACCAGAAGCCGGGAGGTTCGGCCTATGTCATTGGAGGTCCGGGGCTTATAGAAGAGCTCGAGCGTCACCATATCCGTATAACAAGAGAGAGGCCCGATTATGTGATCGTCGGCGAAACGGACGAGTACGATTACGCGAAAATAATGGAGGCAACGCTCCTCATTCAGGAGGGCGCACGGTTTATCGCCACAAACCCGGACATAACGGGGCCTACGCCGCGCGGGCCCGTGCCGGCGTGCGGGGCGCTCGTCGCGCCGATAGAAAGGGTAACCGGTGTCAGGGCGTATTTTCTCGGAAAGCCGAATCCCGCGATGATGTACTGGGCGCGCAAGCACATCAAGGTGCATTCGGCGAACTGTTTCATGATCGGAGACCGAATGGACACGGACATCGTGGGCGGGCTTGAGGCGGGAATGACCTGCTGCCTGGTGCTGACGGGGGTAACGACACGCAAAATGGCCGACAGGTTCCCCTATCGGCCGGATTACATTTTCGACAGTATCGGCGAGATCGATCCGAGAAAGATACTCTCGCGCAGGGAGCGAAGCAAACAGTAGAGCGCCCGCGCGCGGCGCGTTCGAATCTATCTGTCGAGTGCGGCGATCGCCGGAAGCGTTTTCCCCTCCAGAAGCTCCAGAAAGGCCCCTCCGCCTGTAGAGATATATGACATTTTGTCGGCGAATCCCGACTGGTTTATGGCGGAGACGCTGTCGCCCCCGCCGATAACGCTGAGGCAGCCGGACTCGGCAACGATTCTGGCTATCGCGTTCGTACCGGCGGCGAAGGCGGGAATTTCGAACGCGCCCAGAGGGCCGTTCCAGACGACGGTTTTGGAACCGCGGATTATGCCGGCGTAGAGCTCGATGGTTTCCGGACCGATGTCGACGCCTTCCATGTCTGCCGGCATTGAGTCGAAGCGCGCGAGCCTCTTTTTATCGGGGCTGTCCAGATCGGGGGCGACGACGATGTCCACGGGCAGTACGAGCCGCACTCTGTTCTTTTCGGCCAGTTCGATAATTGTTGCGGCGGTGGAAACATGGTCGGCCTCGAGTATCGATTTGCCCACGTCGAAGCCTTTCGCTTTAAGAAACGTATAGGACATGCCGCCGCCGATTATGAGGTTGTCGACCTTGCCCAGTATGTTTTTTAACGCGTCGATTTTGGTTGAAATCTTGACCCCTCCGATGATGGCCGTGGTGGGCCGTGCGGGATCGACCATGGCTTTCTTGAAGTATTCGATCTCGTTTTCCAGCAGAAAGCCCGCGGCGCATTCTTTGACGAAGTGGGTGATGGCTTCGTTCGACGCATGTCCCCGGTGTGCGGCGGCAAAGGCGTCGTTGATATAAACATCAGCGAGCTCGGCGAGTTTCTTTCCGAATTCGCGATCGTTTTTCTCCTCTTCGGGGTAGAACCTGATATTTTCAAGCAGGGCTACCTCTCCCTCCTTCAGGCCGGCGAGCATTTCCGCCGCACCGGCGCCTATCGGTTTGTCAACGAACAGCACTTTCATGCCGAGCAGTGAGGTAAGCCGCTCGGCGACAGGTGCCAGGCTCATCTTTGGTACAACCTTGCCGTCAGGGCGGCCCAGATGTGAAACCAGGATGGTACGGGCGCCGTTTTCGATGCAATGGCGTATGGTAGGCAGGGTGGCGGTTATACGGGTGTCATCCGTTATCGCCATGGATTTGTCATAGGGTACGTTGAAATCAACGCGTATGAACGCGCGTTTTCCTCGAAGATCGAGCGATTTGATGTATTTGATGGCCACGTGTGCACCCCCGTTCTGGAGAATATTCAGGATGAAGTCGAGCGAAGAGACGCTCATACACCCTCAAAAAGATCAGGCCGGTCCCTGGGGAAAGAGGTCGCCTCAGGATGTACGGCAAGGACGGAGCCATTATAGGATCCGGCCTTAAGGGCGAGTCAAGATATTTTTATCAGAGGCCCGCCATCTCCCTGCGGTAGCAGTTTAAATTAATAGGTTAAGCTGCCTTTCTTCGCGGTTTTAGGTAGTC
>CAZEAH010000471.1:0-3028 GCA_964510075.1 uncultured Leptospirales bacterium
TTCCCGTAAAAAGTATATCGTATGCCATGAGGTTGTGGAACTCCTCCATTCCGTGCGGTGACCTCGAGAGGAGCATGAACACCCCCGCGATTCCCAGTGCGTAGAGAAGACCGATTACCGCCTCGAGATGGATGGAGCGGCGCGACGCGGCCCAGACAAGGAGGCCGCCTGCCATGGCGAAAGCGAGTGACGAAAAATAGATGCCCTCCCCGCGGAAAAAGAAAAGGGAAACGGCCGCCCCGAGGGCGGCCATCTGTCCGATCGCCAGATCGGTGAAAATAATCCCGCGGCGGATAATCCTGATTCCGAAATAGGAATGGATTCCCAGAAGGACGATGGACAGCAGGAGTGCCGGCAGCAGAATCGCGCTCATCGTTCGAGCCTCGCGGCAATGCTGTCGAAAAGACCGAACAGATCGTTCGCTTCGGGCACTGAGCCCACATCGTGAGGAAGAACGACGAGCCTGGCGCCTGTTTTGCCGGCGAGCATACGCGAAGGCCCGGCCGGATTATAGACGTCATGGAACACCAGCATGAGTTTTTCGGCGCGCGACCGCTCGACGAGCGACTCCATATGGCGCGAGGAAGGAGGGATGCCGGGAAGCGGCTCGACGGTGCCGACAAGCATGATGCCGTAGCGGCGGATGAAATAATTGTAGAGTGAATGATACGAAACCGCCTTAACGCCCTTAAGGCCCGACAACCGCGAGTCCCAGGCGGCGAGCCGTTTCTTCCACTCGGTCTGGAACACGGAGAGGTTCGACTCGTACATCGCCGACCCTTCCGGATCGATAAGCGCGAGCCGCGCCGCCACGGTCGCTGCAAGAGGAAGAATGTTGTGCGGGTCCAGTGCATAGTGCGGATTGCCGTCGGGATGCACGTCGCCTCCGGCGCGCGAAACATCCACCGGTATTTCGATAAGCCTGACCGCGGTGGAAAGGTCGAGCAGTCCGCGGGACCCCTGTTGAATGTTGGGGTTCCTGGACTCGCGTACCACGGGGGGAAGCCAGCCGATTTCGAGATGAGCGCCGTTAATGATGAGAAGATCGGCCTCGCGTGCCCTGGCGATAAGGGAGGGGCGCGCGACCACAAAATGCGGGTTCCAGTTGCCTTGCGAGAGTGAGGAGACCGAAACGCGGTCTCCTCCGATTTTCGACGCCAGATCGGCGATCCATGGATACGAACACGCCACATTGAGCTTCGCCTCGGCCCGCGGCGCCGTGAGGGCGAGAGCAAGCAGCATAAACGGGATAATTCGTTTCATTGTTCTTTCCTCCGTGCCTTAAAAGGCGTGCGCGCCGTGCGCGCCGATCGCCATATTGAACTGGAGCACGAGCTCGTTGTTGATTTTTCTTTGCTCTCCTTCGTAGAGATACGAGGAACGGTCATGCCCGTACTGCAGGCGTATTCGCGCGAATTCCGACGGATTGAACTCGATCATGCCGGTGTATCGCGCGAGGTTCTCAGGGAGGGCACGCGTTGATACGCCCACAGTTACCTCGTTTTTGTCGATGAGATCGTAACGAAACCCCATTCGCCACCTCTGGGCGAAGCGCACGACTAGCTGTGAGTACAGGCCGGACTGGCGTTTTTCAAGCGCGGCCTTGCCGCCGGCATTATCATAACGATGCCCGTCGAGCGCGCGGTAGAGGTACTCGGTCTGTACCGAAATGTATCGGTATGAATCGATAAGATATTTGATGGTCATGTCGGCGCCGGCGATGCCGGTAGTTCCGCTTGCCGCGTGCCCTTCGGGATTTATCCCTGAATCGTCCTCCACACCGTGATCGATGCGCGTCTTCCCGCGCGCGAGCGAAGCCCCCATGAGCACGACGAATTGCCCGATGTCGAAGGATGTTTTGATATACCCGGTGTACAGCCCCGGTCCGCTAACATTCTCAACGGAGTTGGCGCCGGTGAAATCCTCGAAGCCCTCGGTCCCGAAGCTCGCCTCGTTCTCGCCCGTGAGCACCTCTCCTCCGATCACAAGATAAAAGGGGAATGGAGCGAGCAGGGTGAGACGCGCTCCCTTTTCGAGCAGTCCGTGGTCGCCGAAAAAAGCCCGGTATACCAGCGGCTGGTTCGCGAAGTCCCAGTAGTGGGAGTGCTGCTCATTGATCCTGCCGAAGGAGCTCAGGAATTTTCCGGCTTTCACCTGCAGTCCGATCGGAAGGGAGCGGGTGGTGAAATAGGCCTCCTCCACATCGAACGACTCCTCGCTCAGGTGGAACGTCGCGAACAGGTCGAAGTAGGGATCCACTACTGAATACAGGGAGAGCTCGCCGTAATTGAAGTTGAAACCGTTCCGCGCGTTCGGCGCGGCGTGATGATGATCATCTCCTTCATGCGCGTGGGCGTGGATGAGCCCCGGTACTTCGAGGGATTCATAACGCTCGTCGCCGATGTCGCGCCCGGCGACCGAAAAGTCGGCAATCAGAGAGATGTCGGGTATGAACCTTCCCTGCGCGAACGGCGCGCTTATGGGTTGATTGTAGGCGTTCCTGCGCCGTTCGGCGCCGGTACCGGTGTCGGTATCCTGCGCGAACGCATAACCGGATGCGAATAAACATATGACCAGTAAAATGGCTTGTCTCATTATTTTCTCCTTTCAGTGGTTGTCGTTTCGAGGCGGTTGCCGCGAAACATGATGTCACACGCCGTACTGGCGCTCTTCAGGAGAAAAGGAAGGGAGGTGCGTTGGGATAACAGAATCCAAGGATTTCGAACAGGATGACCGCTGGCGGGCGGTCGGTACCGCACCGAAAAAGGAGCGGCGGAAATAAAAACTGCTCCTGAATTACGGGCACATCAGGGCTTGTATTGTGGATGGAGAACTGGCAGACCGGGCAGGTGGAGTGGATTTTCCCGTCGTGATGATGGTGAAAGCCCTCGATGGAGACGGCGATTACGAACAAAAGCGCGAGAGTCGCGTGGATGGCCGGTCGTAGCCGTTTGATTCTCTTGGAATGTAACACCCGGATTCAATAACTAAGCGCAATATTTATAGACTTCAAATGGCGTCCTGAATC
>CAZEAH010000472.1:0-3007 GCA_964510075.1 uncultured Leptospirales bacterium
CTTCCACACCCTCGCCTCTGAGGGGCGGAGGGAGGTCGTCGGGACCCAGTGGATCGGGCTCAGCCTCTTTCTTGTCCATGTCGGCAACAGGAGTCGCGGCACTCGGTTCTGCTTCAAGGTTGAAATCGTCGGAAGCCGCATCGGCCGTTACTCCTTCGGATTCCGCCGGCCAGCCTGGCTCCTCCCCCGCGATCCGTTCCTCCCGGTCGGACGGCAATTCGAAGAGATCGTTCTCCTTGAGTTCCAGTATATCGGGTTCAATTCTCGTACTGGACTCCATTACCCCCCGGGCAGCGCCGATATTTTCCCCGTCCTCGGGGAATCCGGTTTCGGCCGGCCCCTGAATACGATCAATGAGGGTGTCCTGCCCCTTGCTGTTCATTTCCTTTTTGTACTGAAGCGCCTTTTCAAGAAGTCCCATATCAAACACCGAGATCGTTCATGACTTTCGAATACAGATCGAAGTATTCCGACCTGGCGAAATTCTTAATTACGTCCTCCGGCAATTTTTCAAACAAACCGTCCAAGTACTTCAGAAGTTTCCGCATAACGTCCCTCTTCCCCTCGGGAATCGATTCCACGAATCGTTCGATATCCCTGCCGCCGTCCAGTATAATCACGCTGTCGCTGATGTCCGGGATTCCCTCGTCAGGGGAAATACAGCGCCTGCCCCGTATGGCATCCAGCCTTGCGCGTATTTCATCGACCGATTCCTCAAACACGAGCGCCGTCCCGGAGGAAATATCTTCTTCAATGCTCCTGCGCTCTTCCTCAAAAATGCTTCCTTTTTTCGCGACGATATAGGTACATCTCTTCAGGATGTTCAGATCGGAAGCGGGCTGATCCATCCCCGCCTGGGCCGACGCCAACAGACCGTCTATGTCTATCTTCTCATATTCCTTCAGAAAGCTGTTCTTCTCTATGGAGCCCAGCTCACCCGTATCGAGCCCGAGAAGTTCCACCGCCGCGGAAGTCCCCTTGTCGGAGCTTCCTCCGGCCAGGTCGTCTATCGCCCCGATATACCTTCCGTAATCCTCCGCGGCAAAGGCATTATCTATTATGTCAAGCTCCTCGTCCTTGAAAGAGTATTCACCCTCCATGTCGATAAGCAGGTCCTCAAACGCGGGGGTCTGCCCTTTCATCACACTTGCTATTCTGTCGCGGTCGTCCGCGATGTCCGCCTCGGAGAGCAGTCTTGCTTCACCCTCAATGATCTCAACGATCTCCGATGTTATCCTTTCCAGCTCGGTGACATCGAAGATGGCGGTCTTTTCATCAACTTTTTTATCCACAAGCTCGTCGTCGATGAATACGGCACCGCCCTCCGGTGTCTCGACGCGGATCAGCTCATCCGGAATTCGCTCCCGGACAATCCTCAACGACGGGCGCGATGGTGCCGGTTTCTGGTGGGGTGGAGGCAGCTGCCCGGCGGGGCTCTCCGGCACGATGCTCGGGGCGGCATCCCCACTGATGGGGGTTTCTTCGAGTCCCAGTATTATGACTTCGCCGTCGTCATCTATATCTATTGGCCGAATCTCGCTCTTAGCAGTTTTACGTTCAGGGGACTGCTCGGCTATAATCTCTTCGACTGTTACCGGCGCCGCGGGACTTTCCTCCGGCGGTAGATTAACACTCTCGTGCTCGGTAATCGGCATATTATGCTGGATGATGGTTCCGACGTCGTTTTCAACGACACCCGCCGCCTCGATCCCGATTACTGTCTCAACCACATCAGACTCAGCCGCCTCGTCTGTGGTCGGAACGGCATGTTGTTCCTCTACGTTTAGGGTATGGTTTTCTTCGATGGGGGCCTCGCGCAACGGAGTTACAGCGTCTTTCCGCTTAGGCGTTTCTGCGGTACGACGCTCCCGCTTTTTGCCGTTTCGCGCGGTCCGGGAGACCGCTTCTGTTTCCGCTTTAACCGGTATAAGGTCGAATTCCTCCAGCTCCTCGATCAGATCTTCTTCCCTCAGGAACAGAATATCTTCATTGGCGATTTTTTCGGCTTCGCCGAGATCGATCGCTTCCCATTCCCCCAGATCGAGCTCCTCGGCCGTCTTTTCCATTACGTCATCCGGGATCTCGAACGTAAGAATATCTTTTTCACTATGGATCTCAGTATTATCCCCGGACGTAGCCGTTGAGGTATCATCATGAAACGCGTCCGTCGGCTCCTCACCAGCCCGTGAAATTTTCTCGGCTCCGAATTCCGCTTCGGGCATGTCAACAACGGCCGCTCCCTCGAGTTCTTCAAGGGAATAATAGTCAATATCTATATCATCATCTTCATTTATCACTATCTCGTTAACGGCTGAAGAACTACCATTATCAATTTTATCCTGTGCCTTTGCGTTCGGTCCGGCAGGCCGTCCAGGTATAGTCTGGCGCCTCATGCCATCCCCCGGTTCGCCTGTACGTGTTCGGGCAACAGGAGGCATCTCCTTTACCGAAACACTCGTCAAAGTATCAACTTCAGAAGCGAGCGAACTTATGTCCGATACATGAGCCGGCTTCATGGGAGATCCGTGCTTTGGTCGTTCGGTATAATCATCCTCGACGGATACAGATCGTGCCATCGAATGGCTGATATCGGTAATTTCCTCTCCATCCGTAAGGTCATTTTCCAGGTTATCAAGCCTTTCCGGGGCGCCATCCCCCTCTATGGCCTTCTCAAGCCGTATGCTTTCGGGGATATCCGCCACTTCCTCGAGATCGAGATCCTGAATATCCTTTTCCGCCTCGATGTATCTGTTGCTTTTCTGCATGTACCGCTTGTCCAGTTTCAAAAAGGGCGCAGAGCGAAGCCCGAATTAATAATACCAGCCTTCCGTACGAAATTCAACGTACTTTCCAGCGAACACCGGATAAAGTGACGCACGCACGGATGGAATGCGCACCTTCAGCTATACTATCGGTTGTTACGGGAGTTTTTTGAAGAAATTGGCCGTTTGCCATAAAATAAAAAGGGATGCCGTCGGAAAAAGCTTCCTTCGGACCTATAATCCGT
>CAZEAH010000473.1:0-3000 GCA_964510075.1 uncultured Leptospirales bacterium
CGGCACCGCCATTACGAGAAGCACCTCGGGCCGCTGAAGGCGATCCTGGCGCGCAACGATTACCGCATCGCGCTGAACAGGCTCGTCGCGGAAACGCTGAAATCATACCTCGAGCTCATACAGCTCAAGGGCACCATCGAGATCCACCGTAAAACCCTCGAACAGGGGATGGTCCAGCTCACCCTCATCCGCAAGGAGCTCGAACTCGGAGAGGCCACCAGGTTCAACGTGCTCGAAATCGAGGCGAAGGTGAAGGAGATCGAGCTCAATCTCAAGAAGGCCGTCGACAACTTCGAAATCGCGCGCAACCGCTTCAAGATCCAACTGCGGCTGGACTGGCGGACGCCTATAGAAGTCCTCGGCGACGTGGAGAACGATTTTGTCCTGAACGCTCCCGACGGCACCCTTTCAATCGACGAGTGCGTCGCGCTCGCCGTCCGAAACCGAAAGGAAATCGAGAGCGCCGACGTGGAACATGCCGTAAACACAAAAAGCCACCGCATAAATATGCTGTATTTCTTCCCGCGCTTCTCGCTCGGCGCGGGCTACTCGCTGTCGGATACGGACGGCTCGTCAGAACGTTTCATCCCCCGCGAGAAGGGATGGAACCTCAGCCTGCAGGTAACGAGCGCCCTGTGGGGAAGCAGCGCATCCGGGAGCCTCGGCCTGGGCGAGAGCGAAAACGCCAATACCAGAAGCCGCTCGGCAAACGCGCAGGCCAACATTCTCGACGCCATGGACTACAAACGCGCCATCGTGGAAAGCCGGATACAGATGGACGCATCGAAGGAAAATCGGCGATCGCTCAGACAGCAGGTATCGATGGAGGTCCTCTCTTCGCACATGGCTCTCGAGAACGCCTGGGAGATGATGGACATCGCGGACAAACAGCTCGCCCTGTACGACGCACAGCTCGAAATCGAACGCCTTAAAGCCAACATGGGCGAATCGAAGCGCTACGACCTCATGAAAAAAGAGATCGAGCGGGGAGAGGCGGCGGTCGCCCGGCTTGAATCGCGCGTACGCTATCTGACCAGCGCGTCCACCCTGGAGTTGGCCATGGGCGTCGACATAGGATTCCTGAAACTATCGAAATACAGGGGAACGATCAATGTCCACGATCATTGAAAGAATTACAGCCGGAAGAATGTTCAGATCCCGAATCACGCGAATCGCCGCCCTCGTTCTCCTTGCCGCGATATCCGCGTCGGCGCTCGTACAATTCCTCACGGACAATGCGGCCTCCATCGCCGGAAACGCCGGTTCCGACCGCGACACACCGCTGTCCGACGACGCGCGCGTCGAAACGTACACCGTCCAGCGCGGGGAATTCACCGAATCGATCGACATCCTCGGTCAGATCGTCTTTCGCGAGAAAATCAACATCTCCTCCAAGGTTTCCGGAAGACTCAGCCGTATCCATATTCATGAGGGCGACAGGGTCGGCGCGGGCCGGCTCATCGCCGAGATCGAACGCCTCCCGCTCGAAATGACCCTCAGCCAGCAGCGCTCGGAGCTCGAAATCGCGCGGCGCGCGCACGACCTGGCAAAGGCGAGGTACGAAAACGCGCTCAAGGGTATCGAGATAAAGCAGAAAACCATACAGAAAGCGGCCGCGGAGCTCGAAGACAAGCTCGCGAGCTACCAGAACATGGACCGCATTTTGAAAAACAAGACCGTACTGTACGATGCCGGGGGCCTCAGCGAAAGCGAACTCAAAAACCTCAGGACACAGCATACCACCGCTTACACCGCCTACCAGCTCGCGAAATCCGATCTCGAGATACAGCAGGTGGGCTACCGCGACGAGGACATCGCCGCCGAGGGGCTTAAGGTGCCCTCTTCGGAAAAGGAAAAGATGGAGCTCTTCAAGCGTATAAACACCAAGATCGAGCGCGCCGAGCTCGAGTCAGCGCGCTCGCGCATCGCCCAGGCCGAAAACAATATTCAATCCACCGAAATACTGCTCAAGGAAACCTACATCCGGTCACCGATCGACGGGCTCGTCGCCGCGAAATCCATGGAGGCCGGCGAGATGGTTAAGCCGGAATCGGTCATAGCCACACTGATCAATATCGCCGCAGTGTACCTCTCGATGAACGTAAACGAGAAGGAAATCAAAAGGATCAGGACAGGCCAGACGGTCACCTTTACGGTCGACGCGTACGGGGATGAAACATTCAGGGCCGCCATCCGCCGCCTAACGCCGGTACTCGACATGAAAACGCGGACGGTCGAAATCAAGGCGGAGCTTAAAAATCCCGGCTACCGGCTCCTGCCGGGGATGTTCGCGCGCGCCAGGATCACGACCGGCGCCCCGGAGAAGCGAATACTGGTTCCGCTCACCGCCCTCGCCGGGAAGGGAGACGGGACGGGCGAGGTATTCCTCGTCAGGAAGGATATCGCCTTCAAACAGAAGGTCCGCACCGGCCGCGAATCCGACGGCATGATCGAAATACTCGAAGGCCTCCGCGAGAACGACGTCATCGTGTCCACTGGACTCGGTCGGGTATACGACGGAATGAAGCTGTCATCGGGAGCGGGAAAAATCACCCCGGCATCAAAATGATCGAGCTGTTTTTAAGAAAAAGGATAACCACCCTCATGGTCTACTGCGGCGTATGTCTGCTCGGGGTCATATCCGTGCGCGGACTTCCGGTGCAGCTTCTCCCGGACATCGAATTCCCGAAGCTCACGGTGGTCACCCCGTACGAAAACGCCTCCCCTGCCGAGATAGAACAGCTCGTCACCCGCCATATCGAGGAGGCGGCAAGCTCGGCAAACGGAGTCGTGTCGATCACTTCGGAATCCATGGAGGGGCTGAGTCTTGTCACGGCGCGTTTCGAGTGGGGTACCAATATGGACCTCGCCCTCGTCGAGACCAAAGAAAAAGCGGATATAGCAAAAGGACAGCTCCCCCAGGACGCCGGAAAATCCATAGTGGTAAAATTCGATCCCCGGGGAGATCCCGTAATGATCTATTCGATCACCTCTCCCGGG
>CAZEAH010000474.1:0-2999 GCA_964510075.1 uncultured Leptospirales bacterium
ATGATGCCGATGTTCTCGACGGAGTGATAGGCGAGCAGGGCCTTGCTGTCGTGCTGGGTGAGCGCATAGAGCACCCCCAGCAGAGCGGAGAGAGCCCCCAGAACAAGAATAAGTATACCCCACCATTCCATTACGGGGAGCCACATGCAGAAGCGGATCATTCCATAGATGGCGGTCTTAATCATTACGGCGGACATGAGCGCTGATACGTGTGACGGCGCGGCCGGGTGTGCCAGGGGGAGCCAGACGTGTACGGGAAACACACCGGCCTTTGCGCCGAATCCCGCAAAGGCGAGAATGAATATCACGCTTGCGAGAACCGGGGAAATCTCCACCCCCTTGAATGATGCGAAGCTCATGGAACCGGAGGCTATCGATAGCAGCAGGAACGCCGAAAGAATGACGGCGCCGCCGATGTGGGCGATGATCATATAGATATTGGTCGCCCGCGCCGTCTTTTCGGCGTCATTAAACCAGATGAGGAAGTAGGACGCCGCGGTCATGAGCTCCCAGAACACCATGAACCAGAAGACTTGGGAGGACAGCACGACAAGCAGAATCGATCCGACAAACAGATTGAAGAAAAACGCCATTATCCCGATGTTGGCCTTGCCGCGGTATTCCGATGAATACTGAATCCCGTAGATGGAGGCCGCGAGGGCAATGAGACAGATGATCAGTGAAAAAAAGCCCGATAGCGGATCGAGAGTAAAGGACGCGCTGATGAGAGGAAGCGCGACCTCCACGATTTCCAGCGTTCCCAGTGTTATTATAAAGTGGACGAACCCCCAGGCTGAAGCCAGGGCCGGAATGCCGAAACCGATGATCGCGGAGATTCTCGCCCATCTGCACAGGAGCAGGGAAGCGATGCAGCCGAGGACGTAAAGCGACAGTATGGGTATCATATTATTTGTCACCCCCGGTAGTTTTTTCTCTTGAGCGAGCCGGCATGGATTGCGCCGGTCCCTTAATAAACTGGATCATCTCGGCGACAGACTTTCCCGATTTGGATATGAGCAAGCCGCGCTCCATTTCATCAGGGGTTACAAATATAAGCGCTCCCGTGGGACATGCCTCAACACATGCGGGCCCTTCCTCCCTGCCCTTGCACAGGTCACATTTGACCGCCACGGTCTTCTCCCCGTCCACGTTCCCCAGCAGTCTCGAGGAAGGCGGTTCGAACAGATAATCGATTGACGGTATGGGCTCAGCCTCGGGCCAGATTGCACCGAAGGGGCAGACCATAACGCACATCTTGCACCCGATACAAATCTCTTCAAAAATCTCTATGCTGTCTTCTCCGAACTTCAGCGCGCCCACCGGGCAGACATTGGCGCATGGGGCGTCTTCACAGTGCCGGCACTGGTTGGGCATCGTTCCTTCAAAGGTGTGAACGAGGTAGACTCGCGGTTTTGCGACCTTCCCTCTCTCTTTAGCCGACTGGAAACATGAAGCCATGCAGGTATAGCAGCCCATGCATTTCTCCGGATTGCATATCACGAACTTGTTCATCTTGCTGGAAACCGTGTATGTCATTGTGCCCCCCCTCAGCGAGCTCAGCGCTTATTCATGATGTTTTTGATATGGTTCTGACGAAAGATACTTGTCACGCATCTCCCGAAGCACCGCACGACTGTCGGCCTCGCTGATTCCACGTATTCGAACTGCGCTGACCTTTAATTCCGGAATTTTGCACACGGGATCAAGACCGTCCGCTATGGTCAGTTCGTTGCAGTTAGCCTCCCAATAGTGAAACGTCGAGAACAGGATGTCTTCCGGTATCCGGTCGGTTATCCTGACTTTACAGGCTATAGCACCGCGCCGACTCTCTATGAGGGCATTATCACCCTGTGAAAGCTTGTATTTGTCGGCGGTTTTCTGGCCCATCTCAACGATATTGGGTCCGTATTTATCGGAGCCAAGCATGATGGGGCTGCAGCGGCGGGTCATTGTCCCCGTATGGTACTGATAGACGTATCTGCCGGTCGTCAGTACGCAGGGGTAGTCCGCATCGGGGCGTTCGTTGATGGAGCCCGCTATGATTGGGTACCCCTGGGGAAGATCGAGCTTTTTCCGCCACTCGTCCTCGAGAGAGCTTTTTTTGGACTTGTCCTCCGTGAAAAGGACGGGAATCAGAATCGCTTTGCCGCCGGGAGTGGTGAATTTGCCGCCTTCGAATAAAACGGGCGTTCCGGGATGGTCCTCGACAGGGCACGGGGCCGAAAGGCCGTTTAATTCGCCCAGGCGCTCATAACTCATCCCGCCGAACTGGCCCTTGGCGACCTTGCGAATTTCATTCCATATATCCTCGGGGTCTCTGTACTTGAAACCGCCCAGACCGAGTTTTGCCGCCAGCATACAGATGATCTCCCAGTCGGCTTTTGCCTCCCCGGGGGGAGCCACGGCCTTTCGGATGCGCTGGACCTTCCGCGAGGTGTTGACGAATGTACCGTCCTTTTCCGCCCAGCAGGCCGCGGGAAGGACCACGTCGGCTTTCTTCGCCGTTTCGGTAAGAAAAATCTCCTGGACAACCATGAAATCCAGCATTGAAATTGAATGAAGAAGGTGATCCGTCCAGGGATCGGACATGACTGGATTCTCTCCAAAGACGTACAGGAATTTGATCGCGCCGCTTTCGATTTTATCCGGGGTTTCGGTGAGCACGATGCCCGGATTCGAGGGGAGCTTGTACCCCCAGATGTCCTCGAGTTGCTTGCGGCCATCCGCGTCAGTCACCGGCTTGCCGTTGGGCAGTACGGTTGGCAGGGCCGCGACCATGCATGCTCCCTGTACATTGTTCTGTCCCCGGAGTGGATTCACTCCGCCCCCCCTGATTCCCAGGTTGCCCGTAATCGCGGCGAGATTTGATATGCTCCAGACGTTACCGGTGCCATGGGAGAACTGGGTCAATCCCATTGCGTAGAGAATTGCGGATGGCCGCGATCCGGCATACATCATGGCGGCTTCCTTGATAAGACCGGAAGGCACCCCCGTCATTG
>CAZEAH010000475.1:0-2992 GCA_964510075.1 uncultured Leptospirales bacterium
ATTATTCTGATAACGGGAGTTGTGTACCCATGAAGCGGATTTCACACGAGAACGCGGAGATGATCGTCCTGGACGGTCGAATCGACCAGGACGCCTCGGAGGAGCTCGAATCGGCGCTGCAGGAGTGTATAAAGGCCGGCACCTACAACATCTGCATAGACATGATAAACGTGAAACACATATGCAGTTCGGCGCTCGGCGTGCTGGTGGCTGTTAAAAGGAAGATCAAAGACAAGGACGGGGACATCAAGCTCGTCATAGTGAATGACAATCTGCTCAAACTTTTCCAGACAACAATGCTTGACAAGGTATTCGAGATATTCGAATCTCAGCGGGAGTGCATGAATGCTTTCGATTAATGGTTCCGGCCCACAAAATGCAGAATCGACGTAAATCCGATCTCGCCAGGATTCTCGAACCCATAGATCATTATCTTAAAAAGGTCGATGAAACGATACGACGGATGCTCTCGACAGGCGTTCCCCTGATCGATGAGAGCGCTCTCTATCTTTTCGATGGCGGCGGCAAAAAAATTCGCGCCTCGCTGGTCATACTCAGCGCGGGTATGCGCTCAGAACCCTCCGAGGAAGCGCTGGACCTGGCCGCGGCGGCCGAAATAGTCCATTGCGCGAGCCTCATCCACGACGACATCATCGACCAGTCCCTGCTCCGGCGCGGAATTCCGACCGTATCCAGAAAATGGGGAAGCCGGGTGGCGGTGCTGGTGGGCGATTACATGTACACCACCGCGCTCAAGGTGGCCGTTGGAGAGGGGGCCCGAAGCATGTTTCCGGTGCTTGTTGCGGCCACAGGCGACATGGTGAAGGGCGAACTCTACCAGCTCGAGTATTCCGGCATAGACCGAATCGATAAGCGCCATTATTTTACGATCATCGAATTGAAGACCGCGCGCTTCATGGCCGCATGCATGAAGATGGGCGGTGTTAAGGGCGGCTTCTCGGAGGGGGAAAGCGATATACTTTACACTGCCGGGCTCAATCTGGGGTTCGCATTTCAGATCGTCGACGACGCGCTCGACGTGATGGATGACAGCGACGTTACGGGTAAGGACGGCGGAAACGATTTCTTCGAAGGCAAGGTGACGTTGCCGTTACTGCATCTTCTGGAGACGGCGGACGCGGCGGAAAAGGCGCACCTGGTGGAGCTCTCGAAAAGTCCCACATCCGACGGCTGGGCGTACGTCAAGGGAAGAATCCGCGACGCGGGAGGAGTGGAATACTCGCTCGGCGTCGCCATGGACTACAACCGCAGGCTTCTCGAGGCGATGGACTCGTTTCCATCATCTCCATATAAAGACATAATTCTTGACCTTTCGAAATTTTTGGTTGAAAGAAATTACTGAAACTGCGATCATACGGTCCGACGGCGCCGGTCGAACGGCCGGACTGCAGTTCGTTCAGGGTACCCGGAGGGCGATCGCATGATTACCAGGGAGAAACAGGAAGTCCTAAACCATTACAACGCGGGGCTTGCCGCGTACAAGCAGCGCAAGTGGGACGAGGCCATAAAGGCCTTCGAGCTCGCGCTTCGCATAGATCCCGATGACGGTCCGTCGGCGCTCTACCTGGACAGGTCGAAGAAATACAGGGAAAACCCGCCGCCGGCGGACTGGGACGGGGTTTTCGTAATGACGACAAAATAGAAGAAGGCTGCGCATGACAAAGAAGATCATCCAGGTCAATACAAACCCCGTCTACGAAAACGGGATGATCGGCACGGTATTTGCGAAGGACACGGAGTTCTACGGAGACCTTTCTTTCAAGAAGTCCCTGCAGATTAACGGCTATTTCGAGGGCGAGATAGTTTCCGATGGGTTTCTCGTCGTAGGCGAGGGGGCCGTGGTGAAAGCCAACGTCAAGGCGCGGACGGTCATCATCCACGGGACCGTCCATGGAAATATTGAGGCCGCGGACAGGCTCGAAATCCAGTCCAGCGGCAAGCTGTACGGCAATATACGGACCTCCAAGCTCAAAATCGCCGACGGCGTGGTGTTCGAGGGTAAGTGCGAGATGGTGAAACCGTCGACCGTCCCCGGTCGAAGGGACGAGGAGCAGAAGCTGGAGAGCGCGTAATTTCCGTCATCTCCAGCGTTCCGGGGCGGCGACAGCGTTTCGCCGCCTTTCGATTTTTAAGGAAACGGCGTGTCGCTGCGCGCCCTGGAGGTGACCATCATGAAACGCACCGAAGCGCGTCATTACAAAAAGGGACGCGAGGGCAGGCTGGAGTGCGCCCTGTGCCCGCACAACTGCTCCATCGCGGAAGGGAAGACCGGCATCTGCGATGTTCGCGGGAATTCCGGGGGCACGCTCTACTCGGACATATACGGCCGGGTGAGCTCGATCGCAATGGATCCCATCGAGAAGAAGCCTCTGTATCATTTCCATCCCGGAACTCAAATCCTCTCAATAGGCACCGTGGGCTGCAACATGAAGTGCTCCTATTGCCAGAACTGGAACATCTCACAGAACACGGCGGCGTCGACATCGTTTTACGAGCCGGCGGCGGTGGTGCGAAGCGCCGTCAGCGAACGCTCGGTGGGCATCGCCTACACCTATTCGGAGCCGATCGTCTGGTTCGAGTACGTGATGGACTGCGCGAAAGAGGCCCGCGCCGCGGGATTGAAAAACGTGATGGTGACCAACGGTTTCGTCAATCCCGCTCCGCTCGAGGAACTCCTCGGTCTGGTGGACGCCATGAACATCGATCTGAAGACATTCCGAGACGAAACCTACAGAAAGTTTCAGAAGGGGAGGCTCCGCCCGGTGCTCGATACCATAGCGCGCGCCCGCGGCGCCTGTCACGTGGAGCTCACCACGCTTGTCGTGACGGGGGTTAACGATGACATTGCCGAGATGCGCGACATCATCGACTGGATCGCCGCGCTCGATAAAACGATTCCATGGCACGTCTCGCGGTACTATCCGAACTACCGCCACAACGCACCGCCGACCGACATCGCGTTCATCATGAA
>CAZEAH010000476.1:0-2987 GCA_964510075.1 uncultured Leptospirales bacterium
ATTTGTGCCATGGTCTGTTGAATGACATACAGTCCTCCTTTGTGTTCAGATCGTGCCTAAAAAAATTCCTACGTGGATGATGTATCCCGAGTATTAACCTCCTCTAATATGATCCGTCCGCGATGTGGGTACGCGGTTCCGGTTTCCTTTTTCAACGTCCCTTGAAACGAGGCGTTCGTTTTTCCAGAAACGCGGCGACCGCTTCCAGCATGTCCTCGTTCGGTACCACGAAGGCGTTGCGCTGCGCCACGTATTCCAGTCCCCGGAGCGCGCCGTGGTCCCTGCCGTAATTCGCAACCTCCTTGATCCCCTGCACGGCGATTGGCGGCAGGCCCGCGAGCTCCTCCGCCAGTGCTCGCGATTCGGCAAGGAGCTCCTCATGGTCCCCGCACAGGTGCGTCACGAAGCCCATCCTTAGCGCTTCTTCCGCGGTCCAATCCCTGCCGGTAAGGGCGAGTTCCCTGAACCAGCCCTGCCCAACGATATGCGGCAGGCGCTGCAGGGTACCGATGTCCGCTATTATTCCAAGTCGTGTCTCCCGGATGGAGAAAACCGCGTCCCGCGAGGCAAGCCTGATATCGCATGCGCAGGTCATGTCGACTCCCCCGCCGATACAGTGGCCGTGAACGGCCGCGATGACCGGTTTCCTGCATTTTTCAATTGCGGTCATGCTCGCCTGGAGCTCCAGGATTTTCCTGTACAGCCGGTCCCGGTACGCCGACGAGCCGTCCCCGAGCAGGGCCTGCGCGGCCGAGAGATCCAACCCTGCGGTAAAGCTCTTGCCAATAGCACGTATAACCACCACACGGACTTCCGGGTCCGCATCGAATTCCTCGAACGCGCTCCTGATCTCCTCAAAGAATTCAAGTGTCATTGTGTTGCGCCGCTCGGGCCTGTTCAGCACCAGCCACGCTATATTCCCCGTTTTCTCGACGGCGAATGACGATACTTCGCTCATAATGACATCTCCAGGCATTAATAATCTGAGCCTCGTTCCCCGTGCTGGCGGCATTAAGAAAGCGGGCATTCACGGCGTCGTGCTGCTATTGAAACATGTCCTTTTCTCCCATGAATGCGTTTGTAAAAATTGACTTCAGGGTATCTTTGACCAGGGCTATATACTGTTCCCTGTTCTTACCCACAATCTTCGCGAAATAGCTTTCACCCGAGATAAAGCTGTGGATCGAATTCATAATGATAAGGACCGATGCGAGTGATTTTCCGATGTTTTCCTTATCCTGCTTGAGCCCCATCGAGCGGACGATATCGGTCGCAAATTCGGGAACCTTGATGTCCATGAGCTCTTCGTTCCGGACGCTGCCGAAGTATCGCGCGAGCACGAGATCGGAGACCTCCGGGTGGTCGAAGAGATAATCCACCATCATATCGATCGCGATGGCAAGCCGCTCCTCGAGAGGACGGCCGTGGATGATCTTCTCTACATTTCTAAAGGTCCTGCCGAGGTCATTGTTGATGTCGATGATGACGGCCTCGTAAAGCTCCTTTTTTTCGCCCCAGTGATAGTGGAGCGTCGAGATATCGATGCCGACCTCGGCGGCAATCATCCTCATCGTGGTACCGTGGTAGCCGTATTCGCCGTACACCTTCCTCGCCGCGGCAAGTATCCTCGCCTTCGTTGATTCCGGATCCCTCTTCGCCTTCTCAAGCGAGGTTTTCATAGGTCTCTCTCCGCATTGGTAGCATCCGGACGGCCGGGCCGCATCTCCGCTGCACGGCCGTCCCGATAGTTTACTTCAGTACCGGTCCGAGCTCGCCGAACATTTCGGGAAGCATCTTGAAATACTTTGGTGCATCGAGGCTGGTTATTTTATCCCAGCTCGCCATTACCTCTTCGGGTGTCGGAATTTTTTTCCCGTCGGACAAAATAGCCCCCGGCCCTGTTAAAACCGCGCTGCGGCTGAAATATCCCAGGGCGGCGTTGATGATCATGCCCGAATCAGTGCACTGTTCGGAGCACATATAGAGCACCGCGGGCGCGACGAAGTCTGGCTTCATCTTTTCGAAGAATTCAGGGGGCATTACATCCTGAGTGAGACGCGAAGCGGCGATCGGTGCAAGCACATTTGTCTTGACGTTGTACTTTTCTCCCTCAATCTTGAGCACATTCGCAAGCCCCACCAGTCCCATCTTCGCAGATGCGTAATTGGACTGACCGAAGTTACCGAAGAGACCCGCACCCGATGTGGTCATCACGATGCGCCCGTATCCGTTCGACTTCATATTCTCGAAGGCCGGCCTGGTCACAAAATAGGCGCCCTTCAGGTGGACGTTCATCACCGCGTCCCAGTTTTCCTCGTCCATCTTGGTAAAGGTCTTGTCCCTAAGTATACCCGCGTTATTGATGAGGATATCGACCCTGCCGAAAGCGCTGATGGCTGCGTTTACAATGTTCTCCCCCCCCTCGCGCGACGCAACGCTGTCATAATTCGCGACCGCCTCGCCGCCCAGCGCCTTGATCTCGGCGACCACTTTATTCGCCGCGGAATCATCCGATCCCATGCCCTCCCTGGAACCGCCGAGATCGTTCACGACGACTTTGGCCCCGCGCCTGGCGAGCTCCAGCGCGTAACACCTTCCCAGGCCCGCGCCCGCTCCTGTCACAATTGCCGTCCTCCCGGTGAAATCTATTTTCGCCATTTTTACACCTCCCCTCTTATTTTCTGCCCGGCAGCGCCGCGTCGAAGCTCCCGCTGAGCTTCACATCGCCTTTCTCGTCCGTTACCAGGACCGAGCAGGTGACGACATTCTCTCCGTCGCGGACCTGCCTGTCGGTAACGGAACCCGAAACGGTGAGAGTGGCCCCCGCGTCGGTCATGCCGGCGAAGCGCACGTTCAACCGCTTTATACATCTTCTGGGTATCCAATTCCCGATGGCCTGGCCCACACATCCCATAACGAACATCCCGTGGACGATCACGCCGTTTTTAAGGCCCACCTGCCTTGCGAAATCATCGTCCGTATGAAGC
>CAZEAH010000477.1:0-2974 GCA_964510075.1 uncultured Leptospirales bacterium
GTCTTTGGGGTGTATTCCGCGACCGCGCTTTTCAGGTAATCGAATCCTTCTGTGCAGTTGGTCACGAAGTCACTGTCATACAGTTTTTCGGTGATGATGACGTTTAATATCGAATTGATAAGGGGGATGTTAAACCCCGGAGGAACCTGAAGATGAATGTCGGCTTTTTGAGCCATCTCCGTTCGCTTAGGATCGGCCACGATCAGTTTGGCCCCTCTTTCGAGTCCCCTCAGAACGTGCATTGCCACGATGGGGTGATTTTCGCTTGTATTGGACCCTATTATGAAAAAGCAGTTAGTGTCAGTGCTGAATTCCGCGATATCGTTGGTCATTGACCCGTTTCCAAGACTCCTGGCCAGACCGGCCACGGTAGGAGCGTGTCAAAGCCGTGCGCAATGATCGACATTGTTCGTTTGTAACCCGACACGGAAAAGCTTCTGAAAGAGATAATTCTCTTCGTTGGTGGCGCGCGCCGAAGAAAAGCCCATAAAGGCGTCCGGGCCATATTTTTCCCTGACCTCGGTCATTTTCGTCGCGATGAGATCGAGCGCCTCGTCCCAGCCGGACTCCTGGAGCGTGCCGCCTTTCGAGAAGACTCCGTCCTTTTTCCTGATAAGCGGTTTACCCAGCCGATCGCGTGAATGAACGAATTCCCAGCCATAGAGCCCTTTGACACAGAGCTCCCCGTCGTTGACCGGATGATTCATGTTCGGCTTTGCCTCGAGTATGGAAGGTTCGGCCTTGCTTATTCTCCCGTTTTGTACGATGAGATCGATGAGGCACCCCGTTCCGCAGTAGGGACATATTGTCTGAACCTTTTTCATCTTTCACTCTCCCTTACAAGGATGGTCTCCCGGAATCGGCTCATCCGCGCGGTGGACGGAAATCTGCTCGTGCGGCCGGGTCTCCCCGGAACAATCTGGAACCGTTGCCGTTAAGAAATAAGATGACCCATGACATGAATTAAGTCTTCTTGATTAATAATTTGAGAATTCTCCAAATAATTTTGTGAATAAACGAATGTTACTTAATTGTTGCCGTGTTTTCGGCACGGTGCTACTATTTGAATATATTATTATGATATAAAGGAGACCCGGAGCTATTAATGCCTTGATCATATGTTTTCCCCGGAAGAGGCTGGTTCGTAATCAAAGTGTCGTGGGGGCTACCATCTGAATCTCCAGGTATTTAGGCTGTAAATGATCAGCGGATAGAGGGCACGGGATGGGCAAAATACCCGGTTTCAGCAGCCTGCAAATCATCAGAAAGCGCGGTCCATCGGTGGTGTACCGTGGGAGAAGAAATGACGATTCCGCACTGATTTTACTATACACTCTGGCGGCAAATCTCCTTTCGCCTGCTGATGTAGAAGCCTTCATGAATACCTGTGATTTAATAAAAAAAATCGATTCGGAAGGAATCGTCAGAATTCATGAAATTAGAAAAATAAATAATCTTCTGGCCGTTGTGATGGAAGATGATCAATCGCCCACACTTCAGGATGTATTGCAACAGGGGAAGATGAAATTGTCGGAGTTTTTCCCGATTGCTCTTCGGTTGCCGGCGATACTGGGGACTCTGCACCGATATAATGTCGTCCATGGCGGTATAAACCCGCAGTGCGTCCACCTTAAGCCGGTTTCGCCGAAAATCCGTGTGGTTGAATACATACTCTCCCCGTTTCGGGGTGAATTCGGGTATAATGGCTGGGACCTCCATGAAACAGACGCGATCGAAAATGTGCTTCCTTACCTTTCCCCTGAAAGAACCGGTCGCCTGCGGCGGAGCCCAGACCAGCGATCCGACCTGTATTCTCTCGGGGTGGTTTTCTATCGTATGCTGACCGGCATCGTCCCCTTCCAGTCCGATAACCCGTTTGAAATCCTTAAATCGCATATGAACAAGAAACCGGTGGCCCCATCCGAACTCAACCACGATATCCCAGCCGTAATTTCGGATATCGTGATGAAGCTTCTGGAGAAAGAACCGGAGCACAGGTACCAGACCGCCGAAGGCCTTCTTGAGGATATAAACAGGTGCTCCGCCGACTTTACTAAAAAGGGGTCGGTGGTGTCATTTCCCCTTGCCAGAAGAGACGTCCCGACCAGATTTCAGATCTCAAACAAATTTTACGGCAGGGACCTGGAAGCGGACCTGTTGAAAAAAGTGTTTGAGAGGATTCCGTCCACCGGAAGGGAAATAATCAGCGTGAGCGGTCCCTCGGGCATAGGTAAAACGGCTCTCGTTCTTGATATTTTCAAACCGATTGTCGAGTGCAGGGGGTATTTCATTTCGGGGAAGTGTGACCAATCCAGTTTGAATCTTCCGTATAACGCCATCGTTCAGGCCTTCCAGGACCTGATCGGGCAGCTGCTTGCCGAGAGCAGAGAGGGGATACAACTCTGGAAGGAGGCGATCCTCGCGGCGACGGGACCGAATGGCAGGGTGCTTGTGGATGTTATCCCCGACATCGAATTGATCATAGGGCCACAACCCGAGCTGTCCCCCCTTAAGCATGAGGAATCGCAAAACAGGTTTAAAATGGTCTTTTCGAATTTTATAAAGATATTTTCCATGTCGAAACGCCCCCTCGTGCTGTTCATCGATGATATCCAATGGGTCGATTCGGCGACGCTGTTCCTGCTGAAATACCCGCTGGCGGACCCGGGGATTGAATCCTTCCTTTTAATATGGGCCTATCGAGACGGGGAAGTAAGCGAATACCACAGCCTCATGCTCGCGGCCAGCGAGATAAGGAACTCGGGTATCTCCGTGACTCATCTCAGCCCGGCTCCTCTGGACGTTGGGGATGTCATTCTTTTGCTTATGGATACCCTCCGGTGCGGTGAGGCAAAGGCCCGGCCGCTCGCGGACCTTATTACGAAGTGTTCCGCGGGAAATCCACTGGTCATTCATCAAATGTAACTATTCAGCAAAAATATAGCAAGAGGGAAATTATTGCTATTAATTTTTC
>CAZEAH010000478.1:0-2972 GCA_964510075.1 uncultured Leptospirales bacterium
ATATTCGACGTTGGCGAGGTCGAGTTCGATGTCTTTTTCCGTCGCCTGCCCGAGATTGAGCAGTTTTTCCTTGAAATCCTTGATGGTCATCATTTCGATATCGCCGTTTACGATGACATTCACCTGGGCGGCATCTTCCTTCACTTCGATGTTCATAGCGCTTCCTCAGACATAATATCTCGCCATTGCGATCATATCATCCTACCGGGGCCGTTTAACAAAGTCAAATATATTTATTCCTAATCCTGCGGGAGAATGGCCTTAATGATCACCTGGGTTTTTTTCTCCCCTCGAAACTCGTTCACTGAAAGGGTATACATAAGGTCCACGTGCATATCCCTTGCCGCGACCGCCATTTCAGCGGCCATTCCCCAGCCCACGGCCTCTATCCTTCCCGATCCTTCGATCGTATACTTGCCGTGCGTACGCCCGGCGCCAATCGTCCTGAAACCGGACAGGCGCACGCCCCGCGAGATGAAGAGCGGCTCCTCGTTCTGGTGCCCCACCGGCTCGAACTTTTCCAGAGACTCCACAAACTCCGTTTCCAGGCGACCGAGCCTTTCGGCCGGAAGCTCCGCACATACCGGGTCGCTATCCCTGAGGCCGCCCCTGGGAGCGGTCTTAACCGCCTCCCCGATTTCCCTTCGAACATCATCGATCCTGTCCCTGCGTACCGAAAACCCGAAAGCCTGCGGATGCCCCCCGATTTTTTCGAAAAGCCGCATTGACGGAACGACGCACGAGAAAAAGTCGAAACTTCCGCTGGCGCGCCCCGAGCCCTTCACCACATCGCGACCGTCTGCAAGCGCCACCACGATGACGGGCTTTTTAAACGCGTCGGCGAGCCGGTTGGCCAGCAGGCCGCACAGCCCGTCGGACACCGCGCGGTCGCACACGAAAAACATGCCGTTCCCCTCGCGGTGCCCATCGCCCGTCGCGCATTCGTCGTACAGGCGCGCGTACAGTGAGGCCAGTTCGTCCTTGCGCCGCTGGTTCATATCGGTTATCTTACTTATGACATCTTTGAGAACGTCCTCGTTGCGTTCGAGGAAAAAGCCGGCCAAAAGCCGGCTCTCTCCGTAGCGGCCGGGAGTGTTAAGAAACGGAGAGAGCCTCCATGCAATGTCGCGCGCCGTGGTCACGCCTCCGTTGGACTCGAGCAAAAGGCGAAGCCCGGCGTGCCGTGTGCGCCCGAGCGCCTCGATCCCGTAGCGGACCAGCACCCTGTTTTCGTCGACAAGGGGCATTATGTCGGCGATGGTTCCAAGCGCGACCAGGCCCAGCGTGGAATCGGCGAAGACCGCAAGAGCGCTCCCTTTGGCATAGCATTTCTCGAAGAAAAGTCGTTTGAGCAGGTCCGCCTGTCCGGTGCACAGGTCGGCGCGAACCGCATACGCGTCACACCAGTCAGCGAGGGTGAGCGCGCGTTCCTGTATTTCGTCAGGCTCGAGAAAGTTCAGAAAATCACCGGCGTCCCTGCCCAACCGATCCTGGATATCTTTTCTGAGATCATCGTCCAGGTTATAGTACAGAACAGCATCCCCCGCGTTCAGTTCAAGCTCATCCACGCTCACCGGAAGTTCAACGACCTCAGGAGGGTCCGCGACCATATCGGTTATTCTCATAACATGTAGCGCGCTTCCCTCCCGGATGATTAGTATATGGCGCCGTTTGTACAGGGGGCCTCGGGAAAAAAGCACCGCCATGCACAGCTTGAAGGCCACGCCCACGCCGGCGAGGTCTCTGAACGGACAGGCGCTGCCGTGCGTTTTCGGATTGACGATTATGGCATCCGGGAGCTCATCTCCCGGCTCATGGTGATCGCAGACCAGCACGTCCATGCCGAGTTCACGCGCGCGGCGGATCTCGGCGATATCGCGTATGCCGGAATCGAGCGCAATCAGCAGCCCCACATCCGCGTCGCCGAATTCCTCGACCGCGCGCATGCTGAGGCCGTAATCATCATCGCCAACAGGATATCGGATAACTCGCTCGGGAAGGTCGTTTCCCATGTCGAGCAGATTCTGCAGCACGGCGAGCGCCGATAGCCCGTCGAGATCCGAATCGGCGAAAATGCCGATCCGCTCGCCCGAATCCATGGCGGCCCCCAGCCTTGCGACCGCACGGTCCATGTTCGGAATGAGGAAGGGGCTGTGCAGCATCGCCAGGCTCGGATTGAGGTATGCTTCGGCCTTCGCCGGATCGGATATGCCGCGGCGCACGAGGAGCAGCGCGATTACCGGATCAAGGCCCAGCCTGGAGCACAGCTCCGCCGCCAACTCCCTCTCTTCCCCTGACACGCCCTCCGCCATCCGGGTCAAGACTGCCTGCTCTGTTCCGAGGCTTTTTTTGCCAGGAAATCGGCCTTGTCGTTCAGATTACGCGTCACGTGCTCGATTTTGCAGCTCGCAAAGGATTTTTTCAGTCTCATGGCCTCCGCGTAAAGGCCCTTGATATTTTCGTGGTTGACCTTGTATTCGCCCTTTATCTGCTTTACCACCAGCTCGGAATCGGTGCGGATTTTCAGCATGCGCGCCCTGAAGTAGCGCCCTATGCGCAGGGCACGTATGAGGGCGGTGTACTCAGCGAAATTATTTGTCTGCACCCCGATGGGTGCCGACACCTTGCCCACCTGGCGGTTGTCGCTGTCGTAAATCACTATCCCTATGCCCGCGGGCCCCGGGTTGCCGCGCGAAGCCCCGTCCGTATACATGACAAGCGACGAGTCCAGCGGTACGGCCGAAAGCTCCGCGCCGTCGAAAATCTCGTCATCCGGGGAGGGCACGTTGCCGTTCTCTCCCGGAGAAGCGGGAGACGGATCGTCGGTCGGGTTCTTCCGCCGAATGATGATCTTTTTTCGGGAGCGCGCCCTGTCGCTGCTCTCGATTATTGCCCTCGCCTCTTCTATTATAGCGCAGACTTCAGACACATCGACATCCGAAAGCTCCGCTATTTTCTGTACGCTCTTGCCC
>CAZEAH010000479.1:0-2957 GCA_964510075.1 uncultured Leptospirales bacterium
GTTGATGATGGAAACGCTCTGCGATTTCGAGTTCCCGTTGAGTTTTTCGACGGTCTCCGTCAGGCGTTTCGCCGTGGCCGCAAGGCCATCGGCCGCGGGCGCAAGCCTTTCCATCGTCGAGCCCACCTTCCGCAGAAAAGCTTCGCACGCCTCGAGGGCCGTCGTCGCGCCCGAGGCGCCTCCTCCGGCTTCACCGTCGGCGATCCGGCGGATGCGCTCCGCCACCACGCGTTCACGCCTTAACAGACGTCCGATGATTATCCAGGCGAGCAGTCCCTGTACGGCGGCGAGCCCGAGCGCAGCGGCGAGAAACAGACCGCGGCCGCCTCCCCCCGGCGTTTGAATCACCAGAATCAACAGGCCCGCTCCGCCGAGCAGGGCGACCAGTACCGGGACAATCCGCAACGGCGAGATTTTTTTTTGTACAGTACCCGACATTCCCTTCCTTTTATTTCTATAACAATAATCGGCGTGCGCCGGCGTATTATATACCGCGCCGCGCGAAAAACCGCCGCCGGCACTACCGCCAGAGCGACAGAATCGCCGCCATCGCCATAAATGACACCAGCTGGTTCCCGGCGTCGATAAGATATACCCGGAAGTGTTTCCCCCCAAAGCCAAGATCGAGCGCCATGACCGCCGCGACGAAACCGATCCACACGCGCAACGCCAGCGAAAGCCCGGCGTCAAGGGTCTGGACATCCAGAAGGGCGATAAAATACGCCAGCATGAAGGCCGTCGCCGCCGCAACGGCCGCCGCGATGAGCATCGCGCGCCCCTTCCCCTTCATGTCTTCCGGACGAAGACCGCTGAGCGCCATCCACGTTCTGCCGAAAACGAACGGCGAATACCAGACCGCGCCTATCGCCATGTTCGCGATCGCGGCCGCAAGAACCGCCAGGTACTGTATGTCAACCTCGAGCATATCTTCCTCCCCGCGACGTTATGAATCGTATGCCGTCACTCATAGGCACGAAGCAATCGAATATAGAGCCAGCCGATGCGGGCCATGGCCCCGATTTTTATGAAAATCCTCCCGGGACCTTCCGCAAGGCGATCATAGCGTATTTTTTCGAGCCGCAGCCGCCAGAAATATTCGTGCATGAGCCTGAAATTCCGCCGGTACGCACCGCCGGCGATATGGGTATCACCCCAGGCGAAGACGGCGTTCATGGCCTTCTCGGCCGCCGCGTGGCGTCGTTCAAGCTCTTCCGCGGGCGCACCGAGCGCGAGCCCTTCGTACAGAGACACACGGGCCGCGTCGAAACTCAGCCACGCCCTGTACAGGTCGAACGTTACCCGCTCTCTTTTCCAGGCGGCCGGAAGCGCGATGTCATGCGCCGACTCGAGCGCCTCACCGGCCGCCATCACCAGGGAATAAATCTCCTTTTCGGCCGCCGCTTTCCGTGCAAGCTCCGACGAGGGTTCGTAGAAGGGATCGCCCAGGTCCGTCGGCGGGGAGTCGAAAAGCCCGAGCATGGGCACCGGCTCTTCCGGTAGTTTCATGGCGGGACTGATGCCGAGCGCCAGCGCGAAGGCCTTCTCCAGCCGTGCGAAATACGAGGCCATCGCCGGCGCGGCCTCACTGCCGAACGCGGCGGCGCAGAAATCTGCCGTAAGCGAACCCGGATCGGCGTCGACGTTCCATGCCAGCCGGGCGAAGATCCACGCGTTGGGCTGGGCGCTGGTCCACGGGAAGTCCCCGGTCATGAGCGCCTGTATGGTATGAGTCCCCGCCGATCGATAGAAGGCAAGATCGCGCCGCATGACGCCGGAGAGCGGCGGCAGCGCCGATTTGAAAAGGATCGCGTCGAGATAGTATTCGAACACGCGCGCGGGCGGCGCGCCGCGGGCGCGGAAATAGTCGACCTGCGCGGCGTATCCCCGCGTATAGCGCGGCGCGTTCACGCCGCAGGCGTCGCCGGAAAGCCCGTGCGCGTAACAGCGCTTTCGCGGGGCCCACAGCACGAAAACATTGGAAAGCGGTTTCACCTTTTGCGGAACATTTTCCGTGTCGTAATACGAAAGGAACGAGAGAATGGCCCGGGGATTGACCTTCTGCAAAACCGCGGCCGCGGCGTTCGTCGCCATAAGCGCCTGTTCAGACGGGGTGTAGCGCGAACACGCCGGGCACGAACACCAGCCGCCGCCGAGGATGTCGTCGGGCCACACATGGAACACATCGGCATACGGATGTGCGCAGAAGTATTCCTTCGCGTTTCGCCTGATGACGGCGAGCGCCTCCATGCTGGAGGGACAGAGATTGAAGTCCGCGACGCGCACGCCGGCTTTCATTCTGAACATATCCGGATTTTTTTTGAACAGTCCCCGAGGTAAAAAAGACGCAAGGCGGTGCCCGCCGTATTCAATCACCATGCCCCTGTCGCGCATCGATTCGATGACGGCATCGCGCATCTTCAACCACTGTTTTTCCGGGGCCGCGCCGAAAGCGAGCGCCTCGTCGATCACGTGAATGAAAATGGTGTTAATGCGGTTGCGGGCGGCCCAAATGACCCAGTGCTCCCCGTCGGCCAGAAAGGCCGCGTGCCCCAGGATCAGGCAGCGCCCCTGGAACGACGGCGTCTGGCGCGAAAAAGTCCTCGACGGATGAAGTGACGTCCCGGAGGGCAGCCGTTCGCCCCGGCTGCCGGGCTCCACCCAGCGGCATCCCAGGGATTCGAGGAAGTCGTATACGCCGTACAAAAGACCCCTCGGACCGTCCCCTTTTATCTCCACACGGCCGGCCGTCGCGCGCCATGTGAAGCCGTCTCCCCGGGGACCGTGCGAAAGGACAACGGCCGGGACCCCGGCCTCCTCGCGCGCGGCGAACGGGATACGCTTCCGCGTTATGCGCTCCAGCACGAGCGCGGCCTCCGCGGCGGCCGTGCGCGCGACCCTTTCGTTCGACGGCGCCACGATCCTCCAGTCGCGGGCGAAATCCAGCGTCACGCCCGCTC
>CAZEAH010000480.1:0-640 GCA_964510075.1 uncultured Leptospirales bacterium
GTACTCAACCGCCTTGCGGGCCATAAAATCCACCAGCGTCTCCTCGTCTGCGGCAGCGTTGACCTCATTCGCACAGTTTTCCCGGATATATGCCGCGATGTCGCGGACGTATTCGCCGTGATACCCGTCTTCGGGGAACACAACGCTCTGCCCATCGAGCTCGCGATACCGGCACAGCACCGAACGGCCCAGCAGAAGGACCTGGTTGCCGTAGTCGTTGACGTAAAATTCCCTCTCCACACTGTCGCCGCAGGCTTCGATCAGGTTGGCGATAGTGTCTCCGACGGCGGCGGCGCGGGCCGATACGATATTGAGCGGCCCCGTCGGGTTAGCCGATACGAACTCTATATTGATGAGCCGCGGGCGTTCTTTCTTCTGTCTTCCGTAGCCGTCGCCCTCTGCGAGTATATCCTCCATCCGTCTGAAAAGGAAATCATGGTCCAGAAATATATTGATAAATCCCGGTTTTACCACCTCGACTTCGCCTGCCAGATCGCTTCGCTCGATGTACGACTTGAGAACCGCTCCGATTTCGAGAGGAGACTTTTTGAGAATTCGGGCGGATTCCATGGCGACGGGGGTCGAGTAGTCGCCGTGTTTTTCCTCCCGCGGATATTCAATTTTCGGTACGGGGAGATCC
>CAZEAH010000480.1:650-2940 GCA_964510075.1 uncultured Leptospirales bacterium
ATCCGCCGTGCCCAGGGCGCCATCGGCCGCGGCCTGGCGCAACGCGGATTGGACCACCTCTGCAATCATGTCTTTAACGTTCACGCATGCACCTCGCAGACTTTTTGTAGGGGTAAAATCTCCCCGTCGGGGAAATATTTTGTCAAGACTTTAATAATTTACTTGAAAAACCCGATCTAAGCGGAGATCTTATAGCTCGTCGCTTCTTCATTCCCACTACGATACAAGGGGCATCGTATGAACAGCAGGTTCATCCATGAACACAAAAACCATTTCATCGCCTTCGTCATTTCAGTATCCGTATTCCTGGTGCTGTGCTTCTTCTATACCCAGACGCGCATTCTGGACGGCCTCGAAAACGGTGCGGTCAATTTCCGGTTTTTTCTGAGAGACCCGTCGGAAAAAGCGAAGAAGCTTCAGGAGGGCGTTCGTATCACGAAAAAGAATCCGCGCTCCCGCGACGACATCATAATTCTCGGCATTGACGAAAACACGATCCGCGAATTCACCGGCCAGAAGATCCACTGGCCGTTCCCCTGGGACATTCACGCCAAGTTCACGCGGTATGTCGCGACGGGCAATCCAAAGGCGATATTTTTCGATATAATGTTTCTCGACCACAAGAAACACGAACAGGAATTCGCGGACGCGATACGCGAGGCCGGCTGTGTCTTTCTCGACTTTCCGTTCGAAACCGAGGAGGTCGACGTCAAGTACGCCGACACTGAAGACCGCATGTCTATCCTCAACCGCCTGCGGTTTCCGGTCGACCCCGAAGACACGAGCTACGAATGGGCCGAGGAAGCCGTCCCGCCCACGCCGACGCTTGCCGGGGCGGCAAAGGGAATAGGCTACGCCAACATCCGCCCCGACCCCGACAGCATCAACCGAAAACTCCCCATTGTGATAAAACACAAGGGCTTCTACTACCCTTCGATCGACCTCGTGCTGACAATGCATTATTTCGGAATAGGGGCAAAGGACGTCGAGATAAAAATGGGTCGGTACGTCCGGCTCATGAACCTGCCCGCGGAAAAAATGAAGAAACCGAATCCGCAGCGAGAGCTTCGAATCCCGATCGACAGAGAGGGGTTCATGGACATCAATTTCATCGGCGGGCCGGGAAGCTTCCAGAACTATCCTTACTATTATTTTTATAATGACGGAAAAATCACCAACAAATCCCTCGAGAACAAGATCGTTTTCGTCGCGGCGTATTCGGTTACGGGTATATCAACCGATATACACAAGTCCCCGTACGGCGACCTGTTCGGAATCGAACATCACGCGAACGCGCTGAACACGATCCTCAACCAGGATTTTATCATCAAGCTCACCGAGTGGGAAAACATCGTCATTCTGCTCCTTATCGCGGTCGCAATGGGTCTATTCGTTCCGAAGTTTTCCATCCTCATGTCCATCATCTTCTCCGCGGGCCTCGGCCTTGTGTATATAGTCGCCGCCTACCTGTTGTTCGACACCATGAACATCCTCTACATTTTTGCGACACCCATCATTCAGATCGGCGGGACCTTCACGCTGATAACCGTGTACAGGGTTATGACCGAACAGCGCGAGAAGAAATACATCAGGCAGACATTCTCCAAATTCGTATCTAAATCGGTCGTGGATGAGCTTCTCAAAGACCCGGACAAGCTGAAACTCGGCGGCGAAAAGAAGATCCTTACCGTTCTCTTTTCGGACATACGGGGCTTTACGACCATATCCGAGCGCCTTACCCCGGAAGCCCTCGTCGAGCACCTCAACGAGTATCTGCAGGCGATGACCGACATCGTTTTTAAATATTACGGGACGCTCGATAAATACGTCGGCGACGAGATCATGGCATTCTGGGGCGCGCCGATTCCGCAGGACGACCACGCGGTGCTCGCGGCCCGGGCGTCCGTCGAAATGATGCGTGTGCTGGGCGAGCTGAACAGGAAATGGGTCGCCGAGGGCAAGCCGGAGCTGCATATAGGCATCGGCCTCAATACCGGCGACATGGTCGTCGGCAACATGGGCTCTTCGTCGCGCATGGACTACACGTTGATGGGTGACAACGTCAACCTGGGAGCCCGTCTTGAAGGGACCAACAAGGTGTACGGCACAAGCATTATTATCAGCGAGGCGACCTACGAATACGTTAAGGAACACATAGTCGCGCGCGAACTCGATCTTATCCGCGTGAAAGGTAAAGAACTCCCGGTAAAAATCTATGAACTAGTCGATATGAAAGAGGGATAATCCGGTCGTATCTTTCTTGGTCGATACCTTCAACACCGGATCGAAC
>CAZEAH010000481.1:0-2939 GCA_964510075.1 uncultured Leptospirales bacterium
GTACACATAGCGCGTTCGAGCGATACATACCATCACCCGCCGGGAGGCCGCGATGAAAGGACCAATGCCCGACTGGATGTTCCGCTTTATGGAATTCATGCTCGCGCTCCGCGACCTCTTTATCAGTCCGCGCCGGCGCCTCGTCTCCGCCGGGGTGCGGGAAGGCTCGCGCGTGCTCGACTTCGGCTGCGGCCCGGGCACCTATTCCATCGAGGCCGCGCGCGTGGCCGGACCGGCCGGACGCGTGTACGCGCTCGACATCCATCCGCTCGCCGCGCGTCGAGTGGAGGAGGCCGCCGCGCGCGAAGGACTCGCGAACATCGTCACGATCGTTTCGGACGGAGCAGCCGGCCTGGAGGATAAAAGCCTGGACGTGATTCTCTTCTACGACACCATCCACCTCCTCGAGCGCCCGGAGGCGGTGCTCCGCGAAATGCATCGCGTGCTCGCGCCCGGAGGGACTCTTTCCGTCGCGTCGCACTTCATGCGCAAGCGCCGCATGGTGGAGCTCGTTTCGCGCGAAGGGCTTTTCGAATACCGGGGCGCGGGCTACGAATCGCTCCTGTTCACGCGCGGCGCGGGATAACGGCGCGACATAATCCATCGTTTCTCCCCGATTGCGGCCCGGATACGACGCCCCGCCGGACGCCAATTTGTATTGACTCCGTCGCCGTCCCCGCGTACCATCGGCCGATCGCCCATCGTCTTACAGGAGTATTTTTATGGAGCTCTCTCCCCTCGCATGGCTTTCAATCGGTCTCATCCTGGCGGCGCTCGAGATACTGGCGCCCGGCTTCGTCGTCTTCTGGTTCGGCATAGGAGGAATTCTTACCGCGCTCCTCGTCCTTCTGGGACTTCTGGGATCGGCCGAGGCGCAGTGGCTTTTCTTCTTTCTGTCCTCGGTTGCGCTCGTGGGCCTCTGGTTCGGCGTGCTGAAAAAGCGCATCAAGCCGGAAGAGCCCGAAGGCGCGCGCGACCCGACGGTTACGGGCCTGCACGGCAGGTGCACCCGGCGAATAACGCCGACCGTTCCCGGCGAAGTGGAGCTCTACGAGAGCTTCCACGGGCTTCGCGTCTGGCAGGCCGAGTCCCAGGCGACAATCGAGGAAGGCGACGAAGTGACCGTCGCCGACGCAAAGGGAATCAAACTCGTCGTTATGAAAAAACTATAAAAGGAGGACGCATCATGACCGGACTCATAATCGCAGTAGCCGTACTCGCGATCTTTCTCACGCTCAAGGGCGTGCGCATCGTACCGCAGGCGCAGAACTGGCTGGTCGAGCGCTTCGGCAAATACGCCGCCACGCTTTCGCCGGGCCTTAACCTCATCAACCCGCTCTTTTCCCGCGTCGCCGCCAAGATCGACATCCGCGAGCAGGTGCTCGATCTGCCGCCGCAGGGCATCATCACCGAGGACAACGCCGCGGTGAAGGTCGACGGCGTTGTCTTCTATAAGATACTCGACCCCTACAAGGCATACTACGGAATCGAGCACCTCGAGTTCGCCATCTCCAACCTCGCGCTTACGACCCTGCGCTCGATCATGGGAAAAATGACCCTGGACAACTGCCTTTCCTCGCGCGAGAAAATCAACGCGGAGCTCCTCAAGATACTCGACGACGCGACCGACTCGTGGGGGACGAAAATCACGCGCGTTGAGATCAAAGACATCCAGCCGCCGCAGGACCTCCAGCAGGCCATGGCGCTCCAGATGAAGGCCGAACGCGAACGGCGCGCCACCGTGCTTGAGGCCGAGGCGCAGAAGGAGGCGCAGGAGAAAAAGGCCGAGGGGTTCAAGCGCGCGCAGATCCTCGAGGCCGAGGCCCGAAAGGAGTCGGCGCTCCGCGACGCGGAGGCCCGCGAGCGCCTGGCGCAGGCCGAGGCGAACGCCATCAGTTCCGTGGCGGGAGCGCTTAAGTCCACCGGCGGCGATCCGCTGATGTACCTGCTGGGACAGGAATATGTAAAGGGCCTGGTGCGGCTCGGCGAATCGCAGAACAGCAAAATGGTGATCCTGCCGGCCGACCTCATCGACTCGGTGCGGAACATCTTTAAAATCAAGGGGTGATGGACGGGCCCGGCGCGGCCCCGTTCCCGCGAATTCCGATCGATGAAGATACTGGCGTGCGTAAAGCAGGTGCCCGATTCGGAGTCGGTGTTCGAGATCGATCCCTCCGGCGCCTGGATCGCCGAGGAGGGGCTCGTCTTCCGCATGAACCGCTTCGACGAATACGCGGTCGAGGAGGCGCTCGTCATACGTGATGCGTTTCCCGGCTCGACCGTCACCGCGCTCACCGTCGGCCCGAAACGCGCCGAGAGCACCGCGCGCCGGGCCATGGAGATGGGGGCCGACCGCGGCGTCCGCATACCGCTCGAAGTCCCCGGTTACGCGAGCCCCATGGCGGTCGCCTCCCTCATCGCGGCCCACGCGCGGGTGGAGGCCTACGACCTCATCCTCTGCGGCGCGATGGCCGAGGACGACATGCAGGCCCAGGTGGGTCCGCTCCTGGCGGAGATGCTCGGCATTCCGTCGGCCACCTCGGTGATCGCCGCTGCCGTTTCCGCCGACCCCCCGGCGATCCGCGTCGAGCGCGAGATAGAGGGCGGCGCGCGCGAGGCGATGGAGCTCTGGCTTCCCGCGCTCGTCGCCGTTCAGCCCGGCATAAACCGCCCCCGCTACCCGTCGCTCTCCAATGTTCTTCGCGCGAAATCCCAGTCGATACCGGAAGAGCCCCCTTCTCCCTGTGCGGGAGGACTCGCGTTCGAGCGGCTCGCGCGCCTGCGCCTTCCCGAACGCTCCTCGACCTGCGAGCTTATTACCGGAAGCGCCGCCGAGAAGGCCGAAAAACTCCTCGCTATTCTCGCCTCGAGATCCCTTCTCTGAGGACGACCCGTGAGACCGATCGTCATAATCGCCGAACTTGAATACGGAGCCGCGC
>CAZEAH010000482.1:0-2931 GCA_964510075.1 uncultured Leptospirales bacterium
CCAGATGGAGCCGCCGGCGGACTCCCCCGCCGGAATGGAATACTCCGGGATCTCGTCCGGGAGGTCCTTGCGCACAAATATCTTGTTGAACTCGGCCTCGGCTTTCTCGGCCGTCTCGGCGTCGTGGAACTGAGCGCAGATCTCCTTCGCCAGGCGGACCTTGATGTCGCGGGGATGGGCGGAGCCGTCTTTCATGCCCCTTTCGAACGCCTCGATCTCGGCGAAGGGAACGTCGGTCACCAGGCGGTAATACAGGAACATGAGCTCGTCGGATATCGACATCACCTTTCCGAATATCTCGCGCGGCGACTCGTTGATGCCGATGTAGTTGCCGAGCGACTTCGACATCTTCTGCGAGCCGTCGGTGCCCACCAGAAGCGGGAGCGTCATGATGACCTGGGGCTCCTGGCCGTATTCACGCTGAAGATCGCGGCCCACCAGCAGGTTGAACTTCTGGTCGGTGCCGCCCAGCTCGATATCGGCCTTCAGCGCCACCGAGTCGTATCCCTGCACCAGCGGATACATGAACTCAAGGATGGAAATCGGCTTGCCTTCGCGGTAGCGGTTGGCGAAATCGTCGCGCTCCAGCATTCGGGCCACGTTGTAGCGCGATGTGAGCTCCAGCACGTCGCCGAAGCCCATGGGCTGGCACCAGCGGGAGTTGAAATCGACAACGGTGACGGCCGGATCGAGTATCTTGAACACCTGCTTCTTGTACGTCTCGGCGTTGGCGAGCACCTCCTCCCGTGTAAGGCGCTTGCGCGTTTCCGACTTCCCCGACGGGTCGCCTATCATGCCGGTGAAATCGCCGATGAGAAACACCACGGTGTGGCCCATCTTCTGGAAATGCCTCATCTTCCTCAACAGCACCGTATGTCCCAGGTGGATATCCGGCGCGGTGGGGTCGAAACCGGCCTTTACGATCAGGGGTTTCTGCTCCCTCTCCGAGCGTTCCAGTTTCTTTACGAATTCGTCCTCGGGGATTATCTCCTCGGTGCCGCGCCTCAGAAGCTCAACGTCGTTCTTGATCATACGGGCCATCCATACAGCGGTAATGTGCGGCGAGGGTGCGCATATCCCGTGCCGCCGGTTGCGGGATAGAATGAAAACACTACACTTGGCGGGCTTGTCAACGATATTTGTTCGACGCGGGGTTTTTTACCGGCATACGGCGGAATTTCCGGGGACGCGGCCGTCCCCGGACTTCGCTGAATCAGTTATAGGTGGCTGTGAACATGACGCCGATAACGGAGCTCGATATGTCGTATTTAACCCCATTCTGGTCCTTCACCGTGTCGCCGCCGCCATAGATGAACAGAGCGACTCCCAGCCCCCAGTTGTCGGAAACCCACCATTCCTTACCGATCGAGAGGCTGAGTCCGCTGCCCCCCTGTGAGTCCCCCTTCACCATGGGGCCGTCATACTCCGTTACGCTCAGGGAGATCACCGGGGCGATATAGATATTGTACGGCATCCAGTACCAGCTTACGCCGAGCCCGAACGTCGAAATGACAACATCGTTTTTCTTCTCCGCCTCGGTAACCGCCGAAGGATGCTTTACCTTCGATTCCGGCATCACACTGGCACCGTTCTCGAGAAACAATATGAAATTGTCGAAGACGGCATAGCCGATCTGCAGGTTGAAGGTCGTCGCGGCACCGCTGGTTTCAAGGTCGTCTCCCGAGTAATCCTCTATCACCGTGCCTCCTGCGCCGAAACCGAGCTGCGCGCGGAGAAAAAAACCGTCGTGCCGATGCGCTCCGGGTTTTTCCGGCGCGGTTCTTTCGCCCTTGCGGCGCGACTCGATCGGCCGGTCGACCGCCTCGCCACCCTCGTTCAGAAAAACCGTCTTCCCGCTGTCGTACACGATCTTCTGTATCTGGCCGCGGGGAAAGACGTCGAAGGGCTCGTCGCCTTCGGGATCATACTCGATCGTCCGTTCGGTGACCTTGAGGACTTTGCCGCGGATTACCTGTCCGTCGTTCAGGTGTATCTCGTCGGCCGACAATACGGAAGCCCACAGAACGACAGCGAACGCGATTATCGCCTGTTTCATGACCCTCTCCCGGGAATGACAGATTTATACAACTGATAAACCGAGCGCCTTCAGGTAATTTCATTTCATCTCCGTCAAAGACGGGGGCGAAACGGCCTTCATCATGGAATACCGCTCTATGTATGGTATATCCGCTTACAGGACCGGCGCTTCCAGGCGGCGTTCGGTCACGCGAAGGGCGAGATCGTCCCCCTGCCGGAAGTATGCCATATAACGAAACCTTTTATCGGAACGGGGAAATCAATCGAAGCTCACCAGCGCGACAGCCTGCGCGGCGATACCCTCGCGGCGTCCCGTAAAGCCGAGCCCCTCCGTGGTTGTGCCTTTCACACCGATGCGCTCCACCGGCAGTCCGCCGAGAGCGCGCGATATCGCAGCCTTCATCGCGTCGACATGGGGGTGGATTTTCGGCTGTTCGCAGATCACGACGGAATCAATATTGACGATGCGCGCGCCGCGTCCGGTCATCATCTCGTATACGCGTGAAAGGAGGCCTATGCTGTCCGCGCCGCGCAGCGCTGGATCCGTATCGGGGAAAAGCCTCCCGATGTCGCCGAGCGAGGCCGCGCCCAGCAGCGCGTCGATGACGGCGTGGACCAGGACGTCGGCGTCGGAATGGCCTGCAAGCCCCCGGGGGTGGTCGATCGCGACCCCGCCGAGAACCAGTTTTCTGTTCTCCGCGAACGCATGGACGTCAAAACCGATGCCGACGCGCAGATCCACGGGCGGCCCGTTCTCACACGGTTCAGAGCTCGAACACGTCCGACAGAGAGCTGAGCTTGAGCACGTTGAGGACCTTGGTGCTGGCCTTGCGTATCTTGAGGGCCTTTCCCTTTTTCTTCTGGAGCTTGAGCAGGCTGATGAGCACGCCTACA
>CAZEAH010000483.1:0-2915 GCA_964510075.1 uncultured Leptospirales bacterium
GGCCCATCCCGGAAAGGCCTATCACTTCGCCGAGCCTGTCGTAGTACACCTTGTCCAGGTTTGTGTGGGCCGCGTACAGGCTGGTCCTGGCCGAAACAAGATCGAAAAGCATTTCCGAACGGGGCTCCCCGTCCGAAAGCGAACGAAGGGGCCTGAAAAAAAACGGGTGGTGGCTGACAATAAGATTGCATCCGAGAGAGCGCGCCTCGTCGATCACGGCGTGGTCGCAATCGAGCGACACGAGCACTCCCGCGAGGTCGTCATACGGAAACAGCACCTGCCCTCCGGCGTTGTCGTATTTCTCCTGCAGTGCGGGAGGGAAGCGCATGTCGAGAAAGGATCTCATCTCATCGATTTTCATGGATACCTCCGGGACAGGCGCACATTTTGCGCCTTATCATTGACAGCCACGCGATCCGAGGCCGGAGTCCGCCCCATCACAGGATAAGCATGGCGTCTCCGTATGAAAAAAAACGATATCTCCGCTCGACCGCGCTTCTGTACGCGGCCATTATCCGTTCATACCCGGCGAACGCGGCGACAAGCATGAGCAGGGTCGAACGGGGCGTGTGGAAATTCGTAATAAGCGCGTCGATCGAGCGCGGCCTGTGCGGCGGACGAATGAAAATATCCGTCGTCCCCTCGCCGGGGCGGTTCTTTCCCTGGCCGAAAGTGCTTTCGAGAACGCGCAGGGATGTCGTCCCCGCGGCGATAACCCGTCGCCCCTCCGCGCGGGCCCGGTTGACGGTATCGGCGGCCGCCTCCGGCAGGACATAGCGTTCGCTGTGCATCCTATGAAGCGAGATGTCCTCCTGGCGCACCGGCTGGAAGGTGCCCCACGAGACGAAAAGCGTGAGGTAGGCGAATTGCACCCCCATGGCCGAGATTTTCGCAAGAAGTCCCTCGGAAAAATGCAGGCCCGCAGTGGGGGCTGCCGCCGCCCCGCCCTCACGCGCGTAGACGGTCTGATAGCGCTCTGCATCGAGCGCCGAGTGCTTCCGCCGTATGTACGGCGGAAGCGGCACCTCCCCGACCGAGCCAAGCACCGCCTCATCCAGAACAATGCCGCTCTCAATGACGAAATGGTCGCCCTCACGCTCGATAACCCGAATTTCAACATCCGCATTGCCGGCAGCCCGGAGCGTCTCACCCGGCTTTATCCTCGAGGTCCGGTTGCAGATAGCAGTCCACCTGCGGGCATCAAGCCTTTGCGTGAGGATGAACTCCACACGGGCGCCGCTCCCGCGCATGAAAAACACCCGCGCCGGAATCACGCGCGCGTCGTTGAAAACGATCACATCACCCTCGCGAAGGTATCCGGTTAAATCTCGAAAAACTCTGTGCTCGAGCGCGCCGTCCCGATGCAGCACCATGAGCCGCGAAAAGTCCCGCTCGGCGGCAGGTTCCTGCGCTATAAGATCCTCGGGAAGATTGAAATCGAAATCGGAAAGGCCGTATGTCCGTCCTGGCGTCATGATGCGATCATGACACGGGAAGGCGTTGTTTTAACAACAACTATTTCAACCGGGCGTCATGAAACGGGCGACGCCGATCGCCTGACGATTTACCCGGCCCATCACCGCGCGGTTTTCCGGTGATCACCATCAGTCTGGTGCCGCGATAGTAATGTCCGAGTATCTGGTCGTAGGACGCCTTGCGCTCGGCCATGCCGTTTGCTCCCCACTGGCACAGCCCCACACCGTGCCCCCAGCCCCTGCCTTTCAGTACGAGGCCGTCTCGCGTCTTGATCGCGTCGAAAGAGAGGCTCTTGATTTTCTTCTCGGGGAAAAGCAGGCGAAAATCGTTTCCGGAAAGCCGTACGACGCCGTTTTTATGTTCGATCGTAACGTGGTTCACGCGCCCGCCGTCTTTTCTGAACGAAATGCCGGTTATCGGCCCGACCCCAACATACTTTTTCCCGAGGTGGTGCCGTATTTCATACAGCGTGAGCGTGTCATCCCACGAATAATGAGGGGAAGCCGAACAGTATTCACAACGCACCCCACGAAGGTAGTCGAGCGCCTGACCGGACCATACCTTGTCGTTGTCGACGGTCCCCCCTCCGCAGGTGGAATGGAAGAGGGCGAGAATGGGCCTGTTGTTATAGACCACCACCTGTCCGCTGGTGTCCCTGACCGCCCTGTTGGTCCGCTCGGTTTCCACGCCGGCGCCGCGGTATACCTGTGAACGACTGGTAGCGTTGAGATCGTACAGAGGGTCCGCCCCGTTCATTATATGGAAATAGGCGTAACTGCGCGCCGCCACCGCCTGGGCGCGCAGGGCCTCAACATTCCATCCGCTCGAGATCTCGCACGGGACAACACCGGAAAGGTATTCGTCCATCGTTACGACATTTATGACGAGGAGCCTGCCCATCCTCGAATGGAGCTCGATCGCCCCCCTGTAAGGAACTCCATTCACGAGAAGAGGTGAGTTCCACGATTCGACGATAACCGCCTGTCTCATCTTCTCCGGATAGAAATAGATCTTCCCTCCCTTCCCGTCATGATGGACTTTTCTGTCCGAAACGGAGCTTATTTTGATTCTGGACGACGAGGAGAGTGAAACTCGCTCCGTGGTTTCAAGCAGGAGGACGCGGACATAATTCTTGTCCTCTCCAAGCTCTGTGCTCCGTTTGAGAAGGAACTCGCGCGACGGAGCGCACCCGAAAACAACTCCGAGTACGGCAACAAGAAGCGCGGCGGACGCGGCCGCGCGTCCGTTCAGTCGCGGACGGCGTCCTTTAATGAGATCACACGGCACCTGCTTATCCCTTCGGATGGAAACGGCGATGGATTTTCTGAAGTTCCTTCCTGGCGAGGTGGGTGTACACCTGCGTCGTCGAAATATCCATATGCCCCAGAAGCTCCTGCACCGAACGAAGGTCGGCGCCGTTCTCCAGCAGGTGTGTGGCG
>CAZEAH010000484.1:0-2912 GCA_964510075.1 uncultured Leptospirales bacterium
GCTGGATGGTCACCATGTCGGATATGAATACGCTCATGATGACCTTTTTCATCGTAATGATGGGTGATGTCACCACGGTGAGCCAGGAGGAGATGCAGATGACCATCACCTCCTTCAGGGGCGCGCTCGGCCTCATGGAGGGAGGGGCGTCCATGTCCAAGGGGCGCCTCATGGAGCTCGGGCACAACATGATGGCGCTGCCCGCCACCGAGCGCGCAAAACAGCTCTCGAGGGCGCTGCGCAAAGCCGAGGAGGTCTTTAAGCCCGAGATACAGTCCAAGATGGTCAGGGTGCGCGAGGACGAGCGCGGCCTGGTTATTACCCTTTCGGGCGATTCCTATTTTGACACGGGAAGCGCCCGCCTGAGGGACGATATAAAACCCGTGCTGCGAAAGGTCGCCGGAATCGTGAAAAGCATCAGCAATTTCGTGAGGATCGAAGGGCATACCGACGACAGGGCCATCCCCCCGGCCGGTGTGCGCCAGGGGTTTGAGACCAACTGGGAGCTTTCCTCCGCCCGCAGCGTCAACGTGCTCCGCTATCTTACCGAGGAAGAGAAGCTCAATCCCCGACAGCTTTCGGCGGTGGCCTTCGGGCAGTATCGCCCGATAGACGACAACAATACGCCGGAGGGCCGCGCCTATAACCGGCGCGTCGAGATTGTCATTTTGAAGGAGAAGGGGCTCGAGGAAAGCAAACACAGAGACATCCAGCGGCCCCTGCCGGGCGAGGAGTGGCGCTGATGGGCGTCGCCATATGGAGACATAATTATAAATTAATTGACATTTTTGAATTAATATGGTACCGTGTCAACAAAATGTGCGAATTTATCCATGAAATTAATTGATAGCCTCCGCGATTGCGGAGGAGAGGGCCCCGCCTGCCGTTTGCGGGCATGACGAGGAGACTATATGGGTGATGACGAAAGGGTAAGTGTCGACGAGATAGACGAGGAGGAGGGCGGTCGGGCCGAAGAGGCCGCCGCGGGCTCCCGGGCCGACGTTTCCAAGATCGTCAAGATCCTGCTCTATGTGGTCGGGGCGATTCTGCTTGTGTTTCTGATGATCGGCATATCGTATCTCGTTACGAAGTACATGCAGGAAAAGAAGTATGAAAGGGAGCAGGATATCGTCGTGGCTCCGCCGCCGGCGCCGCTGGCCCATTTCGACCTGCCGGCGTTCTCGACCACGACGAAGGACCCCGAGCCCCATTTCGCGAAGATAACCGTATCTCTCGGCTACGAGAACAACCCGGAGATAAACCAGGAACTGGTGCAGCGCACGGTGCAGATACAGCATATCATCAACATAATCCTCCGTTCCAAGTCGTATGAGGAGATGGATTCCGTTGAAGAGATCATCGGTCTTTCGGAGGAGATAAAGGCGCACATCAACGTGATATTGATCGCCGGCAAGATCAAGGAAGTGTATTTTAAGGAGATAGTGGTCAATTGATGTCCCCGGATTTTTCAGGAGGAAACCATGGGTGACGGCTCGTTATCGCAGGACGAAATTGATGCCCTGTTGCAGGGCGCGGACGATATGCTCGCGTCTCCCGCGGCCGGACCGGCCGCGGATATGTCGATGGGGGCCGGTTCGCTCTCTCCCGTAGAGCGTGATTCCCTTGCGGACGCTCTCAACCGCGCCATGGCGGTCGCCGCGCCGTCGCTCTCGGCCTATCTGGGGAAGAACGTCAAAATTACCAACGCCACCGTCGAGCTCAAGGGGCCCGACGCCGTGCGCGCCGATTTCGGCCGGCAGTATGTCCAGGTGGTGATGGGCTACTCCGGGAGCCTGAACGGAAGGAACCTCATACTTTTCAGCACGAACGACGCCGGGGTAATCTCCTCGCTCATGATGGGTGACGAATCGGGGACGCCGCCCGCCGACCTTACTGAGGCGCACCAGAGCACCATTCAGGAGTTCGTCAGTCAACTGCTTTCTTCGTCGGCAAACCAGTTCGCCGACAGGATGGGGCGTCCCATCAACACCACGCCGCCCGCGCTTTCCATCGCGGCGGGAGCCGCCGACCTGCGCCTGCCGCCGGGGGGCGAGCTGGCCAAGATAACCTACAACATCAGCATAGAGGGCATACTCAACTCGAAGTTCTATCATGTGATGGAAGCCTCCATGGCCTCCGACCTGGCGCGGGGGGGCGCGGCCGAGGTCATGCCGGGCCCGCAGCAGTACGCGGCGCAGCAGCCGGTGGGGATGGCGCAGCAGCCCATGCCCCAGGTCGGCATAAGCCCGGTCAAGTTCCCGCCGCTGGGAGAGGGACTTCCCTCCGGAGTGAGCGGAAACATCGGCCTGCTGCTCGATGTGCCGATGACGCTTACCGTGGAGCTCGGCAGGACCCGCCAGCTTGTGAAGGACATCCTGGGCCTGGGCGAGGGCTCCATTATTGAGCTCGACAAGCTCGCCGGCGAACCTGTGGACCTGCTGGTCAACGGAAAGCTCATCGCCAAGGGCGAGGTCGTCGTCATCGACGAAAATTTCGGCGTCCGCGTTACCGACATAGTCAGTCCGGCCGAACGTCTCAACAAGATGCAATAGGCAAGTGCCGGCCTGGCCGCAATAATGGGGAAAGCCACGGGGATTAAAGAGACATAATGAGACGATTTTCCGACAGATGCGCAATGGCGATACCGCCGAGGGCGATTACGGCGCTTGTGGGCCTTATTATTTTTTGCGCGGGCGTCGGATTATGTCCCATGCACCCGGCGGAGGCGGCCCGGGATCGCGGGAAGGCGGTCGCGGCGGACGAAAAAAAGAACGCCCGCACGGCGAAGACCGAAAGGCCGCCGAAGAAGCGCGCCAGGCCCCGGACGCCGAGCAGACCCCTGAAGCGCCTTCCGCCGGCGAAAACAAAAACAAGACTCCGGAGGACGAGGGCGCCGAGGATCTGTATCGGTA
>CAZEAH010000485.1:0-2892 GCA_964510075.1 uncultured Leptospirales bacterium
GCCGCACCCTGAACGGCAAAACTGGAGATGCCTCAGCCTTTTTCGGGCATGGTCCGGAGAAGGAACCACCCGGCGAGCGCGGCCAGGGCCGAGGCGCCGAGGATTCCGATCTTCGCCATGTCGAGCTCCTCGCTCCCGCCGAAGGCGAGGGCGGCGATAAAGAGCGACATCGTGAAGCCGATACCCGCGAAACAGCCCACCGCCAGGAACTGCCGCCACGTGGTTCCAGGCGGCATGGCGGCGATCCCCATTTTTACCGAAAGCCACGAGAAGAAAAGCACGCCGACGGGCTTGCCGATGAAGAGTCCCGCCGCCACCCCTAGCGCGACTGAGCTTCCGAGCGCGGCCGCCGCGCTGTCGCCGAGCGACACGCCGGCGTTCGCCAGGGCGAATACGGGCATGATGAAGAAGGCGACCCATGGATGCAGGGAGTGCTCCAGCCGCTGCATGGGGGACTCGACCTGGCGGCAGGCGGTCTCGATGGCCTGCACGGCCGCGCGCTGGGTGTCGTTGCCGATCACCCCGCCGCCGGTGGTGTCCGCCGATTCGAACTACTTTAAAAACGACCGGCAGCTGTCGGCGAAATCGCGGCCCGTGATCCGCGTCGAAGACGGGATCGTCATGGCCAGCAGGACGCCGGCGATGGTCGCGTGGATTCCGGACTTCAGAAAGGCCACCCACAGTCCCGTGCCGAGGAACGCGTAGACGAGCGTTCTTCGAACTCCAAGCCTGTTCGCGCCGATGAGCAGCGCCAGGAAGACGGCGCCGACGGCGAGGCTCACAAGCGAAATTTCCGAGGTGTAGAAGATCGCGATAACGAGCACCGCCCCCATATCATCCACAATCGCAAGGGCCGTAAGGAACACTTTAAGCGAAAGTGGCGCGCGCTTTCCCATGAGAGAGAGGATGCCTATCGCAAAGGCGATATCCGTCGCCATGGGTATTCCCCATCCGCGTATCGCATCGGTGCCCAGGTTGAAGCCCACGTAGATGAGCGCCGGCACCAGCATTCCGCCTATGGCACCCGCGATCGGGAGGGCGGCCTGTCGGGGTGAGGCGAGCTCGCCGGTAAGGATTTCGCGTTTAATCTCCAACCCGACCACGAAGAAAAAGACGGCCATGAGTCCGTCGTTGATCCACAGGTACAGCGGTTTGGAAAGCGCGACCGTGCCGGGCCCCACCGTAAGGGGTGTCTGCCACAGGGCGCTGTAGTGATGTGCGAGGGGCGAGTTTGCCAGCACCAGGGCGATGACGGTGCAGACAAGCAGGAGGATGCCTCCGGACGCCTCGGCCTCGAAGAATTCCTGGAACGGCAGGATGAGACGGTCGACCGGAGCCTTCCCGGAAGGCGCGGTCTTTTTTCCGTGTTGCTTCATCGGGAATACCTCACTCGGGGGATTTCAAGGTGCGTCGCGCGACCGCCTCCGCCGGCGATACAGCGCGGGACAATAATACACGAGAAGGCGTTTTCTGACAAACAGTTTTCCGGGGGCTGTCCCGAGGTTATGTGTACCCGCCGTCCGGTCGCGTACCGGTCTTCAGCTGGCAGGAGACGGGAGAGCCTTCGATATCCTCCCTCCAGGCCTTTCTCCGGAAGGTGTTGTTCCAGTAATTGGCGAACAGCATGGCGGCGACGAGTTTGGATATGCGCGAACGCTCCTCCGACGAGTAACACCGGCGATATTCCTCGACGTAGTCGCCCGCCGGCTCGGCCCCGCCGAGGAAGGCGCGGTCCTGGGCGTATCTGAGGGCGAGCCATTCGTGGTACTCGAATTTTTCCCGGTCGAGCGTGAGGAGGTCTTCGATACGTTCTTCGCCGAGCCCCAGCCGCCGGCCCGCGGCGGAGTGGATGGTCATTCAGGTGTAACAGTTGTTGGCGAGCGTTACGGCGAGCAGTATCTTCTCCCGGAAGAGGCCGTCCGTTTTTCGCAGGGTCGAAATAAACGAAGGTCCCCTGAATACGGCGATCAAACGGGAAAGAAAATCCCGGAGGGAGGTAAAACGCCGCATGGTGACGATGGAGTCCATTGTATTCCTCCGTATCCGTTCGGAGTCTCCGGATGCGTCCTATACTGCATACGGCCGCATCGCGGTGCCTACGGTAATGCCGCGAATTCGGGGCGTAAAGCGGAATTTTGGGGCCGTCGACCGCGTCGGGGCGCATGACGTAAAGTGCTTGCGCTGAGGCCGCGCGCGGATAGTATTCATGCGGTTATGCCTTCCGTGGTTACATCGAGAAATTCCGTTCACGTCATGCGCTTTTCCGCGGCAGTCGCGGTGCTGCTCTTTGCGGCCGCGGCCCCTCCGGCAATCGCGGCGCGGCCCGTCGCCGCCGTTGCCGGCGTCGAGACGACGTCCCCGCCCGGGAAAAGCCTGTCGGAGATGTTCGCCGGTTCGCTCGAGGCGGCCCTTCGCGCGTCCGGCGCCTTCGACCAGATCGACCGGGCGCTGCTCGCCGACCAGCTCTCGCGCTACGGCTGCGACGCCGGGCACTGCCAGATCGGTTTCGCCCGTTCGGCGGGAGTCTCCCTGCTGGTGCGCGTAAAGCTGGAAGAGCGTGCGGGAGGACTGAACCTCCAGGTTGAGATGTATGGAATCGACGCGCCGTATTTCGGCAGGATGCTGTACCGGTACAGCGTAGACGTTCCGGCCGGTACGGCCGCGCTCGGGGCGAAGGAACTCGGCCTGATCTGTGAAGAGCACGCGATCCGCGCGGTGGCGGGGGCCCTCTCCGTGTTCCGTATTCCCGTTCCGCTCTCGGATGACGGCCGGGGCGGGCTTGCGGTCTCCGGTAGCGTTCGCGTAAAAGCCGGCGAGTACGATCTCTATCGGCCGGGGCAGACGGCGTCGACAGGGCACGCGGTGCGCGTTGACGAACCGATAGGCAAGGTG
>CAZEAH010000486.1:0-2873 GCA_964510075.1 uncultured Leptospirales bacterium
TCGATGCGCCGAAGAAGCCGACGCTCCGGCCGGCGCTCGTCATCGGTATCTTCTCGTAATAAAGACGCATCTCTTTATTGTAGAAATAGGGCTCGTTGCTTCCGTCGTCGCGCGTGTGGACCTCGTTCTTTTCGGCGTCGGCAAGCGTCTTTTCCACAAAGGCCGTGTCCACCTCTCGCTTGAGGGCCGCCTCGAAGAGCTCCTCGAAATGGCTGTTGTAGAAGATGGTGCTCCCGCGCTCGTTCAGCGCGTAGAGCGCCCGCGGCAGGTGCTCCAGTATGAGGTAGATCATCCACTCCATGGCCTGCTTCTCGCGGTCCTGCGCCGCGTCCGCGGCCATGGATTCGGCGCCCCGCGGTGATTCGCAGGCCGCCAGAAGCTGCAGGCGCGACCATGTGCCCTGTATCTCTCCGAAGAGGTTGATGGTGACGAACTCCCGGGTTTTCGTAACGTAGGTGAGCACCTCATCGAGGGGCATCTTGCGCGCTAGGCCCGTTATGAAGGTGTCGATGGAGCTTCGCGAGGCGCGCTCGATGTCGCTGAGCTCGGCCACCACGTCGTCCTTGCGGAGTATCCCGAGAAGTATGCCGCGGTGCGAGACGACGGGAATTATGGGGACGTTGTTCATGTAGAAGATGCGCACGACGTCCTCGGGCTTTCTGGCTTCGGGATCGTAGGGGTTTTCCCGAAATTCCTTCAGTTCGCCCTTTCCTTCCTCCCGCTTCTCTTCCATCTTTTTATATCCCCAGTACGTCGAACATCGAGTAGAGGCCCGGCTTTCTGCCCGCGATGTATTCCAGGGCCAGCACGGCCCCGCGCGCCAGGTTGTCGCGGCTCTGGGCGCGGTGCGTGAGCTCGACGCGCTCGCCCATTCCGACGAAGTAGACCGTGTGCTCTCCCACGATGTCGCCGCCGCGCAGCACCTGCACGCCGATCTCCCTCGACGTCCGCTCGCCTATTAGTCCGCTGCGGTCGTAGGCTTCGCTTGCTGCGGCCAGGTGGCCCGAGGACCCTTTTACCACCTCGATGAGGCGCTTGGCCGTCCCCGACGGCGCGTCCTTCTTGAAGCGATGGTGCGCCTCGAAGACCTCCACGTCGTATCCCTCTCCGAGCACGCGCGCGGCCATCTCCGTGAGGCGGAAGAGCAGGTTGACACCCACCGACATATTGGGCGACACCAGAAGGGGGATGGAGCGCGCGGCCTCCTCCAGGCGGCGGCGCTGCTCCTGCGAGAAGCCGGTGGTCCCCACCACAAGGGGCTTCCCGAGTTCCACGGCGAGCGGAAGGAGTTGCATGCTCGCCCCCGGCGCCGAGAAGTCGACGATTCCCTCGGCGCGCGAGAGGTCGGCTTCGTTTATAGGGGCTACGGTCACGCCGATGTCGCCGCAGCGCAGGAGCGTCCCCACGTCCTTCCCCGTGGCGGGCGCGGAGGGTGCGTCGAAGGCGGCGGCCACGCTGTGGCCGCGCTCCATGAGGACCCCCATAACGGAGATCCCCATCCTGCCCGACACCCCGCAGATCCCGACCTTCACAGCCTCACCCCGTACTCGATGAGCGCCTGGCGCAGCTTCGCGCGGTTATCGTCGGAGAGACGGACCAGGGGCAGGCGGAGGTCGCCGCCGCAGCGCCCCATCATCTCCATGGCCGCCTTGACAGGTATGGGATTGGTCTCGTAGAACATGGCGCGGCAGAGCGGCAGTATTTTATAGAAGAGCTTTCTGGACTCGTCGGTCTTTCCCTCATTGTACAGGGTGACGATCTTCTTCATATCGGCGGGCAGCACGTTGGAGAGCACCGATATGACGCCCTTCCCGCCTATTGAAAGCACGGGCAGCAGAAGATTGTCGTCGCCCGACAACAGCGTGAGGCGGTCGCCGCAGAGCTCGATGACGCGCATCATCTGCGCGATGTCGCCGGTAGCCTCCTTGATGGCCACGATGTTGGGCGCGCGGCCCAGAAGCTCGAGTATGCTCTCGGGCAGGAAGTTAATTCCCGTGCGCCCCGGGATGTTGTAGAGTATGGCCGGCACCGTGATGGACTTCGCGATCGTCTCGAAATGGGCGATGAGCCCGCGCTGCGGCGGCTTGTTGTAGTAGGGATTTACCAGCAGCACCCCGTCCACCCCGTATTCCTGGGCGGCGGTAGAAAGGTGCACCGCCTCGCGCGTGGAATTGGAGCCGGTGCCGGCGATCACCTTGATCCGTTTATTGACGAGCGCGACGACGCGCTGTATGTATTCCTTGTGCTCCTCGAACGAAAGCGTGGGCGATTCGCCCGTGGTCCCCACGGGCACCACGCCGTCCACGCCGCCCTTTACCTGCGCCTCGATTATCCCCTCGAGCGCCGCGTAGTCTATTCTGTCGTCCCGAAACGGCGTAACAAGCGCCGTATATACACCCTCGAACATGACCCGATCCCCTCTGTTTTATCGCGCGCAGAAACGCCTCTCAGCGCTTCTGCGCGTCCACGAGCTGGTACAGCCGCTCCTCGAAATACTGTTTGTCGAACACCTTGTTCTTGAAGTCGTCGTCGAAAAGGAAGAGTATGAGCACCCGTTCCGCCTTGAGAAAATCGACCGACGCGGGATAGGCGTAGACCTTGATGAAATCGCCCCCTGCCTGAACGATCAGATTGACGACCTCGCCCTTTCGAAGCGGCGCGTCCTCCCTGCCGGCGTTCTGCTTCATGATATACCGGCCCGTCTCGTAGGCCTTCAGGCCCGCCGCGTGTTCTTCCCTTATAAAGGACGAGCACGAACACAGGAGCACGAGAGCGGCGACCGCCCACCTTTTCATCGATTACCTCGGTACGTGGTTAGTATGATTTCTCCGCGGGAGGCCGTCCGGGCACCCTCCCGCAGCATCCATTGGTAG
>CAZEAH010000487.1:0-2870 GCA_964510075.1 uncultured Leptospirales bacterium
TATTTTCCGGAAACCGACCTCCCTCCCATAAAGTTAGACTCAGAATACATAGCGAAAATACGCGAGTCCATACCGGAGCTTCCCGGACCCCGGCGTGAACGGTTTATCACGGAGTACGGGCTCTCCGCCTATGATGCCGGAGTCCTGACATCGGCGCGCCCGCTGGCAGACTACTTCGAATCGGTCGTAAAGCACGGCGCCGCGGCAAAAAAAGCCTCCAACTGGATTCAGAGCGAGCTGCTTGCGCGTGTCGACAATCCGGAGAATGTCGGCTCGTTCATCGTAAAGCCGGACATGCTTGCGGTACTGCTCGGTCTCATCGATAACAATACCATCAGCGGAAAGATCGCAAAGACGGTGTTCGAGGAGATGATTCAGACCGGCGGCGACCCGGCCGTGATCGTAAAGGAAAAGGGCCTCACCCAGGTTACCGATACCGCCGAGATCGAGGCGATCATAGAGCGGGTTATATCCGAAAACCCCGATTCCGTTTCCGACTTTAAAAACGGAAAAGAGAGGGCGCTGAAATTCCTCATGGGGCAGGCGATGAAGGAATCGAAGGGAAAGGCCAACCCGCAGATCGTCAACGAACTGTTGCTCAAGAAGCTGAAATAACCAGAAAAAGGAGCCATCGATGGACGCTCTCGTCACCACAAAAATCCCCGGAGTCAAAAAGCTTTTCAGCGGTAAGGTTCGCGACGTATACAGCGCCGACAAGGAACATCTCGTTATAATTTCGACCGACCGCATCTCCGCGTTCGATCATGTTTTTCCGAACGGCATACCCGGCAAGGGGATAATCCTGAACAGGATTTCCAATCGCTGGTTCTCCGGCATAAAGTTTATAAAAAACCACATCGTCGAGACCGATTACCGTAACTTCCCGGCTCCGTTCTGCGACCACCCCGATCAGGTCGCGGACCGGGCCGTTCTTGTAAGAAAGGCCCAGAGGATCGATTTTGAATGTGTCGCGCGCGGCTATCTGATCGGCAGCGGCTGGAAGGATTACGCGGAAACCGGCGAGGTCTGCGGTATAAAACTGCCCGCGGGACTCGAACTCGCCCAGGAACTGCCGGCACCGCTGTTCACGCCGGCCACCAAGGCAAAAACAGGGCATGACATGAACGTCTCGATCGAGACGATGAGGAAAAAACTCGGCACCGATGTCGCGGACCGTCTCGGCGAGCTTACCCTGCAGATTTACGAGCACGCGCGTGAAAAACTCAAAAAAACGGGGATCATCGTCGCGGACACGAAGTTCGAGTTCGGGTTCATCGGCAACGAAATCGTTCTTATCGACGAAATCCTCACTCCCGACAGCTCCCGCTTCTGGGACGCGGGAGAATACCGGGTCGGAATATCGCCGGTAAGTTTTGACAAACAGTTCATTCGTGATTATCTTGAAACAACAACCTGGGACAAAAATTCCCCTCCTCCGCCGCTGCCGGAGGAAATCGTGGAAAAAACCACGGAAAAATACGAGGAAATACGCCGGAGGATTTTCGAAGCCCTGTAAAGTAGTGAATCTTCGACAGGAATTCGCCGATAATCATATGGACCGTAGCGCCGTGATCATCAATCGGGAGGATACATGGCCTTGCCTCAGAAGAATCCGTACGACCAGTACAAGCGTACTGAAATCAACACCGCCAACCAGGGAAAGCTTATAGTGATGCTCTATGACGGGGCGATAAAATTCCTCAATATCGCCATCGAAAACATGCATCCGCGCACATATGATGTCGTTAACACCAACATAATAAAGGCGCAGGACATCATCACCGAACTGCTCCTTTCCCTCAATGTCGCGGAGGGCGGCGAAATATCCAGGAGCCTTATGAGTCTGTACCTGTATTTTAAAAAGCGCCTGCTCGAGGCGAACGTTCAGAAGGACGCCTCGATAATACGGGAGGTGCTGGTCCATTTACAGGAATTGCGCGCGGCATGGGATAAAATTTCGGCCAAAGAGGCCCGTACGGATGCCCAGCCGGGGCTCCACAACAAAGGCAGTTTCAGCATTGAGGGCTGATTTAGAAGAACTCCTCGATTCCCTTCTCACCTCGCACAGGCGGAAGCTCTCGCTCATTGAGGACTTCGCCCGTACCCTCGACGACTGGCGTTATTACATCAAGACGGAGGACACGGAACGGCTTTCATCGGCCGTTTCGGAAAGCGACGCCCTTCTCGAACTCGTCGATACGATCGATTATGACATCGGCGCGGCGTTTGACCGAATCTCGTCGATCGCGGGTATCGACAGGGGCGATATCGAGGACATGCTGCGCGGTTCGGGACATCCCGGAGCTGCCGAGCTCCTCGGCATTCGCTCCCGCATCAAAAGGCTGATCGCCGGTGCGCTTAAAGATTATGAGGCAGTTATCGAAGAAATGGAAAGACTGTCGCTGAAGATACGAGCCGACGCGGACACGCTTTCACATTACAGAAAATTGAAGCCGATGGCCCCGCCCTAACACTCCCCCCCCTTTAGAGGTCCTCGGTTTTTTTCGTTTTCATGATCTCCTCGCGCATCCGGACCATCTTCTCGTAATCGAAAAAATACTTTTTCTTCTTATACACTTCGTTGAACTTTTGCATATAACGTTTTGAGGCGAAATACTTTTTCAGCCGCTTGGAGACAGGGTATATCTGTTCCGAGGGATCGTACACCTGCGGCTGGCCCGTCTTGATGTCGATTATGGTGCCGGTAATCATCCCCCATGATATATCACCCAGGGAATATCCCTTCGCGTCGCGAAGGATGGCCCGCAGAACACCCTCGTGGGCGGGGTTGAAAAACTTGAAGTTTCTGGAATACATGACCGCTCCGTGCATATGGTCCGGCACGTCCATAAACCCGTCCTTTATCACAC
>CAZEAH010000488.1:0-2858 GCA_964510075.1 uncultured Leptospirales bacterium
GCCGTACACCTAGATGGAGTCGGCGCGTATTTCGAAGCGCTGGCCCTTCGCCGGGGACTCTACCAGCTCGCCCGTAACGGCGACACTGCACCCGGTGGTAAGCCGGGAGGCCTCGGAAAAACCGGGCATGGACTCCTCGGCCACCACCTGAATGCTGGTGACCACGGAACCGTCGTTCACCTCGATGAAACACAGCCCGCGCCCCTCGCGCCGCGTGCGCACCCAGCCCTTTACGAGCACTTTCGACCCCGGCGTTCCGGCGCGCAGAAGGTCCCTTATGATGGAGCGTTGCATGATTCGCCTCACGGAATAGTCGTCGTGCTCCGGCCGCGGAAGGGGAGCATCGTGTACTATGCCGGAACCGGGCCGCCTGTCAATACAATATCGGCCGTGCCCTTCCCGCCGGACCCGCCGCGCGGAATGAAAAGCCGGACAACAGCGGTATAAAATCATTGACAGTTCGATAAAGGACGTATTGCATACCCATGCCGATTACTGGTTCCCGCCCCACAGATATCGGGTAAAACCCGCCGGCATCAATTTCCGTGGCGGCCGGGCGCAAGCGGGAACCCGGCGGGGAACGCTTCGAGGGTACAACCATGAACCTGAAATACCGTATAATGATCGTACTGGGCCTCTGCTTCATACTCTGCCTCAGCTCGTATATACTCATTGCCCGCATGTTCGACAACATGGAAAACCAGCTCTTCGAGAAATGCCGGGTCGACGCCCGGATCGGAGCGCGGGTGGTGAGCGAGGCCATAACGCTCATGATAAACACAAAAACGCTGAGCGAGCGCGCGGTGTTCGAGTTCGCCTACGTTCCCCTGGAAGGCACGAACCCTCGAAAATATACCACCGGCCACGACGAGCTATTCGACCGCCACATCCAGCCGATAATCGACGCCTTCCTGCTCGACACGGACCTGAGCTACGCCATCCCTGTCGACAGAAACGGTTACGCGCCTACGCATAACGCGAAATACGCGAAGCCCGCCTCGCCCGATCCGGCGCTCGCGCTGCGGAGCAGCAGGGCGAAACGCATTTACGACGATCCGGCCGGAATAAAGGCGGCGCGCTATGAGGGCGACGGAGTCATTCAACAGTTCTATTCGCAGGACACCGGCGATACCATGTGGGATTTCGCCGCCCCCATACGGGTCGGCGGCAAGCACTGGGGTGCGTTCCGGGTAGGGCTTTCCATGGAGCGCATCGACGACATCAACAACCAGATGATCATCCTTGTGACCATGTCGCTGCTGGTGATCCTCAGCGTCACCATGCTCATACTGTTCCTGGTTATTCCCCGGAAACTGTACGACACCGACCTGGACATTCCCCGCTACTGACGGCGTTTTCCGCGCGATCCCGCCGGCGTCGCTACTCCAGGTTGAGGTCCATCTCGATCTGAGCGTACGCCGAGTGGTTGTGGATGGACTCCATGTTCTCGGACTCCACCGAGAACCACAGTATGCGGTCGTTCTTCATGAGCCGCTCGGCGGCGCTGCGCACCATGTCCTCAACGAACATCGGGTTGCCGTAGGATTTTTCGGTGATGTACTTCTCGTCCTCGCGCTTGAGGATCGAGTAGATGTCCGAGGACGCCGCCGATTCCGCGATCGCGATTACGTCCTCGATCCAGATTCGTTCGCGGGCCTTTATGGTGATCGTGATGATGGAACGCTGGTTGTGCGCCCCGAACTCGCTGATCTCCCTGGAGCAGGGACAGAGCGAAAGCACCGGGACGCTGACCTCCAGGACGTAGAAATCGTCGAAGGAGCTCGCCGACAGCTTGCAGCGATATTCCATCTTGGCCTTCTCGCGCGAGACCGGGGCCTCCTTGGTGATGAAATAGGGAAAGTCTATCTCGAAATGGGCGTTGCGCGCCGAAAGCGCCGCCTTCATCTCGTCGAGTATCTCGCGGATGTTGAGGGTGCTGATGCCGTCCTGATAACGGTTGAGGATCTCGACGAAGCGGCTCATGTGCGTTCCGCGGAAGTTGTGAGGCAGGTCGACATACATATTGACGCGAGCGACCGTGTGCTGGCGCCCCTCGGCCCTGTCCAGTACCACCACCGGATACGATATGTCCTTCACCCCCACCTTGTTGATGGGCAGATTGCGGGGATCGGGCTCCGACTGTATATCCTTAAGGTCTTTTCGAGGCATCGTTCCCTTCCAGGGATTTCATGATAGTGTAGTTCGCGCACTCGTCCAGGCAGCGCCGTTCCCGTTCGTCGCACTCGTCGATGCACGCGCCCGCGGTCCAGTGCCAGGCCTGCTCGCGATCGGCTCGTCCGCGCGGATCGTCGAAACCGATGCGCGGGCGCATACCCTCGCAGTTCTCGATGCACTGCCGGTTCAGCGAATAACAGTTCATTTCACACGTGCGCTTTTCGGGCGACCCTCCGCTCGCGCAGCCAAACAACAGGTGCGCAACGACCACACAGCCGCATATCACCGTAATCGCCGATAGCGCGGCGCCGGACGTCCGTTTTACGCCGAACGTGTGAATACTCACTTATTCCTCCGCTTATAGTGGTTTAATTTCTCGATCAGGAATTCCGCCGGAAACACTCCGGTCATTCCGCTCCCGAAATCGTACATCCTGCATGTATACTGCACCCCGCTCGAAGGAGAGCCGGTATATATGTCCTCACCATCGAGGACTATGCTCGGGGAACCCTGGAAATTGTGCTTCATTGCGGTTTCCATGTCGGGTATTTCAATCACCCGCACCAGCGACTTCGGGATTCCCGCCTCTTCGATCGCCCGCATCAGGTTCCGCAGGCTTTCGGAAGCGTTCGGGCATCCCTCAAAGTATTGGAATTCAATCATTGTATCACCCGCCATTGCAT
>CAZEAH010000489.1:0-2852 GCA_964510075.1 uncultured Leptospirales bacterium
ACGATGCATCCCGTCGAGGCGCTGCGCTACGAGTGAGGGGGGCGCGCCCCCTCATCATCCCCGCTATTTCCCCTTGAACGAGACCGACACCATCTTCCCGGTCTCGATTACCAGACCGGGCACGTCTTTAAGCAGCGCCTTGGTCTCTTCCATGGTGGCGGGCTTCCTGGTGTTGAGCTCCTTGAGCTTCTCGGTGTTGTCCAGGAACTTCGAGAATTCGATGTCGTAGAGCGTGATCGCGTTCCCGTTGACGTTGGCCGCGTTCGTCTTCGTTATCTCGCCGTTCACCTGCACCACGAGCGCGAAACGCATGCCGTCGAAGATCATGCGCATCTGCTTTATCTGCTGCTCCAGCTGCGCGTCGTCAGCGGGTTTCTCGGCCTGCTTCTTCTCCGCCGGACCCTTTTTTTCGGGCATTATGAGGGTGAGGGTCGGCACCGGCTTTTTCGCGAAGCGGAAGATGATGTTCTCCGCCGGCGCGGGTTTGCCCGTATTCTGGCCGCTCTTCGCCTTCATGTTCTGGTTGATGGTGAGCTTCGTGACGTCGCGGAACGCGTAAACGGCGCGGTATCCCTGGTGGGTCGCGTTGGCGAAATCCTCAACGGAAACGAAGCTCACTCCCTGTCCGTAGTCGGCGGCCTTGTCCTTCACCTCCTGCTCCCTGTACATTTTCGCGTCGGGGGCGCCCTGGCCTCCCTCGGACTTGGACTTCTTCATTTCCTCGGCCACCTCGTTTTTCATGAGGAACGTCTCCTGTATTGTCCCGGTGCCGTCGGCGTTCACAATGACGCGCGTTTCGACGTCCATGCAGCCGACCACAAGCGCCAGCATGAACACGATTCCCAGATGATAGATTTTCATGGGCATACTCCCTGTGTATGATGTTCCGCCTGACGAAAAGGCGCCGAACCGGCGCGCCCGCCCGGTGCAGGAGGTGAGTGCAAGATACGACAGGCCCGGAGAAAAGGCAAACCCGGGAACAAAAATTTATAAGGAAGCGCCTGTCGGGAGGAAAGACCATTAATGCTTTACATTCGTCCATCCGGCCTCTAAACATGTAGCGCCCGCGCCGGTGGGCGCGCGGTACCTCATGCGAAACGGAGGGCGCTTTCCTGTGATAATCGCGGTGATAACGGTATGCTCGATTTTCGTATGCATCGCCCTGTACGGGGCTCTGCGCCGCCCGCGGCCGTCGGCGCAGGTAAGAATCGCCGGGCAGCGTTTTCCCGACGGCTTCCTGTGGGCGACGGGCGAGGACGCCTACCAGCACGAAGGCGGGAACCTGAATAACGACTGGGCCCGCTGGGAGGCGAGGGAGCCGTCGCCCATCGAGACCGGCGAGCGCTTCGGAATAGGGGTCGATTTCTACAACCGCTACGAGTCCGACTTCGACCTGGCCGCGCGCGACGGACAGAACGCGCACCGTATCGGCATAGAGTGGAGCCGCGTGGAGCCGGAGAAGGGCCGCTACGACGAGGAGGCCTTCGAGCGGTACGGCGCGATGATCGAGGCAATGCGCAAACGAGGCTTTGTCGTCTTTCTGAACCTGTGGCACTTTACCCTGCCCCTCTGGGCGGCGGACGAGGGGGGATGGGAAAGCGCGGGCGTCATGGAGCGCTGGGAGTCCCTGGTGCGGGAATGCGCGGAGAGGTTCGGCTCTCGCGTCGATTACTGGAGCACCATGATTGACGCGCAGATATACGCCCTGGCCGGATACGCCGTGGGCGAGATACCGCCGAACCGGAAGGACATTAAACGCGCCCTCTCGGTCTACCGGACGCTCATCCACGCCCACGCCCGGGCGTATAGCATCATCAAACAGCACGCCGCACAGCCCGCAGGGGCCTCCGCGCCGCGCGTCGGCCAGATATACTTCTTCTTCCACTACGAACCGAAGGGGCTCCTGCTCGACCGCGTCATCGCGCGGCAGATGGACCGGATATTCAACGAGAACCTGCTCGACGCCCTGTACACAGGGACCGTCGACCTCCGGGTGCTCATGGGTCCTTCCGTGCGCGAACACGACGAAACGCTTCGCGGCACGCTCGACTGGATCGGCGTGAACTATTACACGCGCGAGATACTCTCGTTCACTCCGTTCAAACCGGGCTTTATCGAAAGGAAGACCTGCGCCGCGTCGCGCACCACCGATATGGGCTGGGAGATCTATCCCGAGGGACTGTACCGCCTGTGCAAAAAGCTCGAACGGCGCTACCCCGGCGTGCCGCTCTTCATCGCCGAGTCGGGACTGGCCGACGCCGCCGACGACCGCCGGCCGCGCTTTATCCTGGAGCACCTGGCCTGGGTGCACCGGCTCCTGCGCGAGGGATGTCCCATAACGGGATTCACGTACTGGAGCATCACCGACAACTGGGAGTGGGCCAAGGGCTTCGGCCCGAAGTTCGGCCTGTACCGCGTGAACAGGGAGACCATGGAGCGCGTCGAGACCGCCTCCGCGCGGCTGTACCGGTTCATCGCGCGGAGCAACCGCCTGCCCGAAGAGAACGAGCTCGACGCCGTGCTCCGCGGCGACACCTGAGGGCTCAGCCCTTCACGAAGGCCTTCCCGTCCCTTTCGCGGATCGGGTAGCGCGCGAAGAAGGCGAGCGAAACGAGCGCGGCGGCCCCGGCGCTCGCCGAGATCATCCGAAGTCCCCATACCGACGGCGTCTCCGAACCGCCGGCGTACATGAGCGCCGTCGCCGCGGCGATGGAGAGCCCTATGGCGATTTTCTGGAAGATGGCCTGAACGCCGAAGTAGATGCCCTCCCTGCGCCTGCCGGTAAGCGTCTCGTCGTAATCGATTACGTCCGCCAGGAGCGCCGGCGGCAGCACCATGATGCCGGAAACGGG
>CAZEAH010000490.1:0-2849 GCA_964510075.1 uncultured Leptospirales bacterium
GGAGGTGGGGTCATTTTCATTGCCGACCCGGGGTCATTTTAAGTGACGGATGACAACTCTTCCTTCGGGCAGGCATTAGAATGTTTTGATGTTGACTTTTAGTGAAGCAGCGTAAAGGGTATGAAGTAATTTTTAATGCACTAAAGGCGGGTTTCGCCGTCGATTGATCACCCAGCGAGGGTATCGTGAAAATATCCATAGACAAAATAAAAGTAAAAAGACGCATGCGTGCCGATCTAGGGAACATGCATGACCTTAAGGAATCCATGCACAGGCATGGATTAATAAGTCCAATTACGCTCAACCAGAACTATGAACTGCTGGCGGGGTACCGACGTCTTCAGGCTGCGAAAGAACTCGGGTGGAGAGAAATAGACTGCCACCTCCTTAATGCAAGAACAACACTCCAGAAATTCGAAATCGAGACGGAAGAAAATATACACCGAAAGGCCTTCTCTGCTGAGGAACTGGAGAAGGTCGCCAGTCGCAGGGAAGAGCTTACGGCGCGCGGCATAAAATGGGTGTGGTTTCTTCTGAGAAGACTTTTTAGAGCCGTAAAGAGCCTGTTCTCCCGCAGATCATGACTCCCACACAGCGATCGATCATGAATTATTCCCGCCCTGTGGAGGAATTGATAGCAATACGCTCGTCCCATAGAACATTCTCGTCCAGACAGCCGGATAAAAATCTGAGAGCGGAAATCAAGCGAATGCTGGGAATTCTCCCGGTTCCGCCGTTTGCCGGTTCCGTACGGTTCGATCTGGTAGATGTGGCCGGAAACGATTACCGGACGCCGCGGAGGCTCGGTACATACGGGGTGATAAGAGGCGCACGGTGGTTTATTGTCGGTGCCGTCCGGAAAGCACAGCGCGCCATGGAAGATTTCGGCTACCTTATGGAGGCGGCTATTCTTGGCGTGACAGATCTCGGTCTTGGGACCTGCTGGCTGGGGGGTACCTTTAACAGGACGGATTATGGGCGACGTATACATGTACGCCCGGATGAAACCGTCCCCGCGATAAGTCCGGTAGGGTATCCTGCCGAAAAACGAGCGATCACCGACCGGATAATTCGATGGTCGGCCGGGTCCAATAAGCGAAAAGCGCCGGAGGAATTGTTCTTCGAAAAAGATTTTTCGCACCCTGTAAACGATGTTAATGCACTGCCCGGAACCGTCGCCTTCCAGGCGGTTCGAATGTCGCCCTCGGCCTCCAATCTACAGCCTTGGAGGCTGCTGATCGAGCCGAACGGCGGAACGGTGCATTTTTTCCTTGCACGATCTCGGGGATATGACAGGCTTATACGCGCGGCCGACCTGCAGCGTATCGATATGGGAATCGCGATGTGCCATTTCGAACTGTGCATTCGCCAGCATGGGTGGAGAGGGTGCTGGGTGGACAGTTGCCCGTCCGGCGTGGCGGTTCCGGGGAAAACGGAATACATCGCAAGCTGGGTGACGGAGTAGGGGTACTATTCGAAATATTCCTGGTATTCGGCGGGGGCCTTTGTCTTGTCCACCTCGAATATTTCGATCAGAACATCGTCGGGCCCCATTGTCATTATATATTTCCAGAATCCGAAATCGGTGATTTCCTTTCTGAACTCGATTCCCCGTGACTTCATACGGTTGACGAGGCCCTCCAGGTCGTCGGTCTGAATTCCGATATGGTGTATCGCACCCCTTCCGATTCCGCGGGGAGGCTTGTCGTACAGATGGATGCGTCCGTTTCCTATCTGCATGAAAACATTACGGTTTCCCGCGATATCCATATCCATAATCACTTTGCCGTTAAAGAAGTCCTTGTAGTACTTTATGGTCGCGGTGATGTCCGAGGCGAAGATATGTACATGGTGCAGATGATTTGTCATGTCGGTGTCTCCGGTGAACATTGGTTGAGTGCAGTGGTTGCACGGGCGTCTGCGATGCTATAATGGGGCGGGCTTGGGGATAAGTCAAGTATTCGAGTCGGGTGCCACAGGGGGCGGAGGAAAATCACATCCCCCTGTGTCGTGAATCCGCCTCAACGAACTGGAATAAATCCGGCTCCTTTAACGAGCGCCTGGCCTTCATCACCAAGAAGGAAATCGATGAATTTACGGGTTTCTCCGGAGAGCCTGTTTTCATTTACATACATATACAGCGCCCGGCTGATCGGATACTTACCGGATTTTCCGTTGTCGATAGTAGGGTCGATGCCGTTTGCTTTTAGGGCTTTGACGGAATCGTTCAGGTAGCCGAAGCCGACATAGGCAATGGCCCGCCTGTTATTGGCAACCGCCGACAGAACGGCCCCGCTTGACGCCTGGAGCAGGGCGTCCTTTCGCACCTCCGACTTTTTCATGACATCCTCGTGCCAGTATTCGTAAGTGCCCGAGCTTGTATCGCGGGAGATGACGACTATGGACCCATCATCGCCTCCGAGTTTTGACCAGTTGTCAATACTGCCGTCGTAAACGGCCTTGAGCTGTTCCTTGCTGATATTCTCTATCCGGTTCGCCGGGTGTACGATGGTGTATGTGCGCGCAAACGTAATATGAATTACCCACAATAATGCGACTGAACACCCCGTGTGCCCAGCCGCCCCTCTTCATATCCTGTAATTAGTCACAAGAAGCTCCTTGCCGTCAATGGAATTATCCCGGCCAACCGTATATTTCAGGCGGACCGTCTTAATATGGAACGCCTTGAAAACTGATCTAATTTCCGGGTGGTCGTTAATGCTGAGAATCCACTGCCCTTTGACCTGTGACAACAGGGAAGCCAGGCGAGCGTAGTCTTCTATGCTATGAAAATTATGCGGGAACCTCTATTAATTAACATTTTTGAGGTTGATAAAGTTGCAACTCCT
>CAZEAH010000491.1:0-2849 GCA_964510075.1 uncultured Leptospirales bacterium
AGCCGTCGGCCGGTGTTGTCTGGACATGGGCAGTCCGGGCTTCATTGCCGGGGAGAAAACCCCTGATCCGTTCGGGCGGGTCCGGTCTCCGCATGAAGCGGGGGCCGACAAATCCGCGACGGTCCCGACAAAAACCAGAGGCGGCCGTCCCGAAACACAACAAGGGAGGGAGTCGTATGAGAATCAATCACAACATGAGCGCCATATTCGCAAACAGGCAGCTCCAGGCGGTTTCCGAAAGGATGGATAAGTCCATTGAGAAGCTTGCATCGGGCGAGCGTATCAACCGGGCTGGCGACGACGCTTCGGGTCTGGCCGTGTCTGAAAAGATGCGCACCCAGATCAACGGCCTGCTCCAGGCTGAAAAGAATTCCCAGAACGGGCTTTCTTTTATTCAGGTCGCCGAAGGGTCGCTCCAGCAGATCAACGACATTTTGCAGCGTGTCCGGATGCTCTCGGTGCAGTCCGCCAACGGGATTTATTCAAACGCCGACAGGATGCAGATCCAGGTTGAAGTCTCGCAGTTGATCGAGGAGGTGGACCGCATTACCACCTCCGCCGAGTTCAACAGGATGAAGATGCTCACCGGCATGTACGCGCGCAACAGCAAGACCGGCAGCATGTTCTTCCACGTGGGACCCAACCAGGGCCAGAGAATGAGGGCTTTCATAGCCACGATGAGCGCGCGGGCCCTCAACCTGGTAGACGGGGCGAAAAAACGCTCCATCTCCACCGTTGGACTGGCAAACTCCATGATTGGATACATCGATTTGGCGTTGGACAAGCTGAATCGCCAGAGGGCAGATCTGGGGGCCTACTACAACAGGATGGAGAATACCATCAACGCACTGTCGCGGAATTACGAAAACATGCTCGCTGCCGATTCCCGTATTCGGGACGCGGACATGGCCTCGGAAATGGTTGAGTTCACAAAGAACCAGATCCTCGTTCAGAGTGGTACTGCGATGCTGGCTCAGGCGAATCAGAAGCCTCAGCTTATACTGCAGCTGCTCCAGTGAGGGTTATTGTAAAACTGAAACGGGCTACGCAGTGCAGTCTGTTTCATCCCGCTCCGGTTGGGAGGCCGGAGCAGGTTCCCTTTTTCGCCCCGAAGGGAGGTGGGGCGGGGAGGATGGCGGCGGCCCGCTCGTCAAGCGGCGCGCCATGTCAAGGAGGATACGATGGATATCAACAGGCTCACTTCAGTTAACGCCGGCCAGGCGCGGATCGCCGGGCTTAAGGACCAGGACGGACATTCCCGGCACCGGGGCAGGGAGGACGAAGAAAACAACCCCAAGCTCAGCAGGGAAAATATCGAAAGCCTGGCCACAATGCTCAATTCGGCGACCAAGTCGATGGACAGAAAAATCACCTTCGCCGTGGACAACGACACCCACAGGATCGTGATGAAGGTCCAGGACAGCCGGACGAACGAAACGGTGCGGGAGATCCCGCCCAGGGAGCTCATACGGCTCCTCAAGCACATGCACGATTTTATCGGCATGTTCGTGGACGAATCGCGGTAGTGAATTGCGTGACCGGCGGCAATGGTATAATGTTATGTCGCGTGTATGCCGATAATTTATTGAATGATTATACCATTTTCGGTACCTTTAAGGAGTCGTTTACTTTCAGGACCGGGCCGGACACCCGCGGGAGAGCGGGCCGCCCGGAAGGGGTAGCGTATGCCGGTTACGTTCGGGGGCATGGCCTCCGGTCTCAACACCGACGATATCATAAAGAAGCTTGTGGAGGTGGAGGCTCGTCCCATCCGCCAGTGGGAGGATGAGAAGGCCACCTTCAACAGGCGCAAAGAGGCCCTGGGCGAGCTCCGCAACAGGGTCAACGCAGTCAACGCGGCCGCAAAGGAGCTTTACGGCTTCAGGGCGTCCTATGCCGACAAATCGGCGCTGTCCTCCAATCCGGGCGTTATCGACGCGAGCGCCAACAGGTACGCCGAGAAAGGCGTGCGCAGGCTCGAGGTGCTCGAGATGGCGTCCACCCACAGGCTTACCACCGATTCCCTGCCGGACGACCAGAAGTTTCCGGAGGGCAAATTCAAGATCGAAGTGAACGGAGTGTCGAAGGTCGTGCGTTTCCGCGGCGGTACGCTCAGGGCCCTGCAGGAGGCGATCGACGGGGCCGCGTCCGACATCGTGTCCACCTCGTACGTCAACACGACCGACAACAGGCATGTGCTCACGCTCGAGTCGAAGACCTCGGGCAAAAAGGGCGAGATCAATTTTTCCGAGGGAAAGGATTTCCTGTACGCCATCGGCCTTGTAAAGGGAGAGAAGGGCGAAGAGAAGCAGAAGACCTCCCTCGTCTTCGACGGCAAGTATTTCGTGCCCTACGCCGGCGCGGAGCCGAAGACCGACGACGGCAGCATCGATGTCGACAAGGACGGTAAAAAGATCTCCATTAACGGCGCGCTGTGGCGCGAGTACGTACTGCCCGCCGGAGTACCCGCGAAGAAGAACACGATGCTGGAGTTCACCGTGACCCACACGCCTCCCGAACAGGAAAAGGACGACAATCTGCCGTATCGGCTCGAGATAGGGCCGGACGAGAAGACCGTCATAAAAGGGATAGAGCTTCACGGATACAACGTGTCGCGCATCCGCCCGCTCAAGAAGAAGGAGCCCAAAAAGGAGCTGGCCGACGTGCTCGGAGTCGGCGTGGTGGCGCAGGATGGAGAGAAGCGCGTGGAAAAGCTGTACCCGGTTGATAAAAAGTTCAAGGGGAAGATGGAGATCCCCGCCGGAATGGATTTTAACGGCACGACCATCACCAAAGTCATATTTTACAGCAACGAGGGAGTGTCTGAATTTTCCGACGCGGCCCTGTTC
>CAZEAH010000492.1:0-2830 GCA_964510075.1 uncultured Leptospirales bacterium
GGTGACCACCGGCTCCCTGCCGCAGAGCGGGTTGTTCATGTACATGAGCGGGCATATGGACGAAAGCGTGACTCCAGCCCTCGAGAGGCGATCGGACACGCCGCCCTCGCGCAGGAACGCGGCGGCCACGTCGGGCGCCGTGGTGAGCACCGTGCGCACGGCGACGGAGCTCCGTCCGTGCCGCGAAAGCGCGTCCTCGATCGCCGAAAGCCAGGCCCGCGCCTGTGCGAGCGAGAGGTGCGGACAGCCGATAAAGCAGAGCTTCGGCCGCGCGTGCGGCTTTTTCCACATGACCGGATAGGAGCGGTAGACGCGCTCGAGCTCGGCGTCGTCGATAACGTACGTGGGCGCTTTTTTCTTTACCAGAGATTTCTTTTTCTCACGCGCCTCGGGCGTGAGGCGGTCGACGTGGTAAAGGCCCACGGCCCCGTTCGAGGCCATCGCGGCGCCCATATCTTTCAGGTAGTCCTTCGAGTCCTGGGTGAGGCGCGTGCCGAGGTGTGCATGGAGTCCGGTGATGTACGGGACGTCCTCCATCACCTTCATGCCGATGGCGCTTCCAAGCACCTGCGCCTCGGGCGTCTTCGAGGTCCTCACCTCGACGACCCAGTCTGCCATGCGGCCCTCGTCGGTCAGAAATCCGAACTCGGGAACCCTGCCCACCACCCCGCAGAGGAGCTCGATGACGCCGGAGTTGCGGTTTGAGCGCGCGCCGAGCACCGAGTTCGCGTACACAACGGCCGAGGATTCCGACCAGGCGAGGATGTCGCCCTTTTTCGGGATATTTCCGACCTCGTCAAGATAGCAGGCGCAGGTAAAGGCGTTCGAGTCCTTTAAACCGATTTTATTAAGCTGTTCCTCGTATAAGGCCTGTTTGCCGTACATTATGCGGAAGGCGATCTTTTTGAGAGGGCCCACGCTTACCGTCGAATAATCGAAGGGCCGAGGATCGACCGTAAAGGGGCGTTCGAGCCGTATGCCGCCGGCTATGAGCTCGTCCATCAGTTCGAAGACGGTCGTAAGAAGGGGGATTCCCATCGAGGTTACCATGTGGAGATTGTGGTCGATCGGCTCCAGTCGCTTCGCCCCGAAGGTGTCGCCGTAGCGCACCACGGTCTCCATGGCCTTGCGAATGGTGTCGCCCTTCGCGCCGGCCAGCATCTCTTTTTCCGCCTTTGTCAGCTTCATCGCGGGTCCTCCTTCACTCGCCGCGGGCGGGGCCCGGCCCGCGGCTCAATCAGAATAATGTATATTATGTATAGTTAAATTTTACTGATGTCAAGCGCGTTTGTCGTTCAGAGTTTGTTTTCTGTGTAACGCGGTCGGACCGGTTTCCCGATAGTAGTGATGTGCGTCCACGATGGATTTTCGCCGCACAACGGTATTCTCATTGAATAGAGGTGGTTGGAATGGACTGGCTGTTTCTCGTTATCGCGGGCTTCTGTGAGATCGGATGGCCGCTGGGGCTCAAGATATCCCAGACGGCGGCGAACCGGCCGCCAGGAATCGCGCTCGCCGCGGCGGCCATGGCCGCGAGCGGCCTGTTCCTGTGGCTCGCGCAGAAGACCATCCCGATGGGGACGGCCTACGCGGTCTGGACGGGGATCGGCGCGGCGGGGACCTTTGTCGTCGGCGTAATCGTCTTCAGGGATTCCGCCGATCTGCTGAGAATTCTCTCCGTGGTCCTCATCGTCGCCGGGGTGGTGGGGCTGAAGCTCGCGCACCGGTGAGGGGGGCGTCGGTTCCCGTTGCAGACCATGTCGACGGGACGGCGGATGATCATGTGCCTTCGACGGGAAGGGGAAAAGCGCTTGACTGAGTGAATAAAAATGAATAAATTTGAATGTAGCTTCTTAACCGCCGAAGCAGGCAGGACCACTCGTTCAATCGGGAGGCGGACTGGCCCGCTCGGCCCGGGCAGGAGAGTATAATGGCAAAAACGATCACCATCCGAATCGACGACGATACCTACGAAATACTCCGTAAAGCCGCGGACGGCGAGCGCAGGAGTATATCGAATTTCATCGAATACGCCGCCGTCTCCTACATCACCGGCGAGGCGTACGTCTCCGATGGGGAGATGAGGGATGTCCTCGCGGACGAAGCTCTTGTGAAGAGCCTCAGGAAAGGGCTTGATGATGTAAAGAAGGGCAGGTATACCGTTGTCGGCTGAGTTCCGAATAGCGGAAACACAGGGTTTCAGAAAGAAGATCGGGAAACGGGATTATTCCGCTATCTACGATAAAATTGTCGCTTACGTGTATCCTCAGCTTCGCTCCAATCCTTTTTTCGGCCCGAACATAAAAAAACTGAAGGGGGAGCTCGGCGGTATTTACCGGTATCGCATAGGCGCGTTCCGTATGTTCTATACGATCGAGTCGGAAAAGGTGATCGTATTCGTTCTCGATATAGCGAAACGCAAGGACAGCTATTGACGGTACGCCGTCTGCCTACAACGGCAGCGTGTATCCTTTAAGCTTCAACTCGTCTATGAGCTGCTGCATCTCCTTCAACAGATCGGTTCCCACCGGCACTCCCTTTTCTCTGCGCTCCAGCCAGGTAAGGTGCTCTTTCTCACCCGCCGTGTAGATGCGGTCGTGCCCCGGCATCTTCTTAGAGGCGCGCAGCTCGCGCAGAATGTCGCCCGCGGTCTTCTTGAATTCGGCCGGTTCGATGAAGGCGTCGACGTTGATCGCGATGAAATAATGCCCCAGGCTGTAGGGCACCTTTTTTCCGTCGCGCACCCCGGTAAGCATCTTCATGAATCCGCCGCCCTGCAGCGCCGAGCAGAGGATCTCCACCACCGTGGCGTAACCGTAGCCCTTGTACC
>CAZEAH010000493.1:0-2825 GCA_964510075.1 uncultured Leptospirales bacterium
CTGCCGTCCTGTTCCGGCAAAAAGAAAATATGGATTTATACAAGCATTTACAAAGAAGTGATTGAGACGATGCGCGAGCCGCTCCAGAAGGCCATGCCGCCGGACGTCGAGGTGATGTGGTTTCAGAGCGGAAGCGAGAACATCGCGAGCAAGGTGAACGCGGAGCTCGCGGCCGGTGCCGCCCGCGCCGATCTCATCCTGACAAGCGACCCGTTCTGGTATCAGGAGCTGAAGGACCAGGGGCGTCTTCTGCCCTACAAAAGCGATGCCGCGAAAAACATACCCGCCGTCTATGTCGATCCCGACGGCGCCTACGCGGGGGTGAGGCTGCCGGTGATGGTGATAGGATACAACTCGCGCTATTTTACGAACGATTCCGATCTGCCGAAAAGCTGGAAGGACCTGGCCGATCCGCGCTTCAAGCGGCTCATCTCCATGCCGAACCCGCTGGAATCCGGGTCCAGCTTCACCGCCGTGGCCCTTCTGCAGAAGCAGTACGGCTGGGACTACTTCGAGAAGCTCAGGGCGAACGACATAATCGCCGCCGGCGGAAACAGCTCCGTCGTCACGCGAATGGAGACCAGGGAAAGGCCTGTCGGCATCCTCCTCCTCGAAAACGTGCTGAAGGCATGGGACAAGGGCTCGCCGGTGCGGCCGATCTATCCCTCCGACGGGACCATCCCGGTGCTGAGCCCCATCGCCATCCTTCGCGATTCGCGTAACCCCGAGCTCGCCAGAAAGGCCTACGACTGGTTCTTCAGCGATGAGGCCCAGCGGGCCATCGTGCGGGGCTCGATGTATTCGCTTGTGGAAACGGCCCCCTCGCCCGAACATGCCCTGCCGTACGCCGAGCTCAAAAAGACCATGATGCCCTGGTCGGCGGATATCCTCGTCCGGATGTTCGCCGAGCGCGGCGCCATCAAATCAAAATTCTCCGAGACCGTGCTTCGGTGAGATGTTTGCCGACGGAATTTCGAACGCCGCGGTAATCGAGGCGCTGGCGCGCTCGCTATCGCTCAGCCTGGCCGTGGCGCTCATCTCCGGGGTCGCGGGGTGCCTGGCGGCCTGGCTCGTCACGCGCTCGGACATCGGCGGAAGCCGCGCCCTCGCCGGGCTCTTATCCATGCCCTACGCCATACCGGCCTATCTGCTCGGGATGGCCTGGATCGTGCTCGGCAATCCGGCCGTCGGCGCGATTAAGGAGCTTTTCCCCGAAGGGGGCATCTACGGGTTTCACGGCATGGTGCTGGTCGAGAGCACCGTGGCCTTCGCCTTCCCCTACCTGGAGCTCAAGGCCGGGTTCGAGCGCATGGACCCCTCGCTGGAGGAGGCCGCGCGCATGAGCGGGGCCCGGCCCTGGCGCGTATTCCGCGACGTGAGCTTCCCCCTCCTGTGGCCGCCGCTTGTCAACGGCATGTGCCTGTCGTTTCTCTATACGCTCTCGTCGTTCGGCGTTCCCGCCATGCTCGGCATGCCGGTACGCCAGTTCGTGCTCACCACGCTCATCTATTCGCAGTTCAGGCTGGGGGGCATGGCGGGGATCGGCGCCGGGTTCAAACTGTCCCTTCTGCTCCTTGTAATGGCCATGCTCGTGCTTGCGCTGTCCAACCGCCTCGTCGGACTCCAGCGCCGCCGGGGCGGCGCGATCATGGGTTCGCGCGTATCGCGCCCCGGGCTCGTGCGTCTGGGCGGCGCGCGCGTTCCGGTTACGGCCGCGGCCTGGGCCGCCTTTGCCGCCGCCGTGGCGCTTCCCTGGGGCGCGCTGGCGTTCTCGGCGCTCGCTCCGGTCGCCGGAAGCTACTCCCCCTCCGGCTGGACCCTCCGGAACATGGAGTACGTACTCAATCTCCCCGAGTTCCGCGAGGCGCTCGTCAACTCGCTCGCGCTGTCGCTCTCGGTGGCGAGCCTGGTGGTCGGCGCGGGCTTCCTGCTGGCCTTCGCCGCCGTGCGTCGCGGAAGCCGCGCGGCCGCATGGCTCATCGAGGCGATGGGCGTGCCCTTCTCGACGCCGGGTACGGTCATCGCGATCCTCCTCATCTTCGTCGCGACCTGGACCTCCGCGGCCCTGGGGCGGCTCGGCCTCTCGTTCGACTCGCCGCTTCTGTGGCTCGCGCTCGCCTACGGCCTGAAGTACTGCGCGGTGAGCGCGCGCATGCTCGCGGCCGCGTACCGGCAGGTCCATCCGTCGCTCGAGGAGGCGGCCGTGGTGAGCGGCGCGACGACCTTTATCCTTCTGCGTACAATATGGCTTCCGCTGCTCTCGCGCACGGTGCTCGCCGCATGGTTCCTCACGGCGCTTCCCATGTTCACGGAGCTCACCATGAGCGTGCTTCTGACCGGTCCGGGCGGCGCGACCATGGGTACGGTGCTGTTCCAGCTTCAGGAGTACGCCGACCAGCCGTCGGCCGCGGCGCTCGCGTGGATCCTGCTCAGCGCGGCGCTTGCCGGCGCCTTCTTCATGCGGGGCCGCAAGGCCGAGGAAATACTGGAGGGACGATGATGAGCGACCTGCGCCTCAAAGGGGTCTCCAAGCGCTTCGGCGAAAAGGAGGTGCTCGCGCCCATGGACATGGCGGTGACGGACGGGGCGTTCGTGTCGCTTCTGGGGCCCAGCGGCTGCGGCAAGACCACGCTGCTGCGGCTCATCGCCGGTCTCGAAACGCCGTCGTCGGGCGAGATAGTACTGGGCGACGCGACGCTCTACGGGCCGGGCGTCAACATCCCGCCCGAACAACGTCGCTTCGGCATGGTATTCCAGTCGTACGCGGTGTGGCCGCACATGAGCGTATTCGAAAACGTGGAGTATCCGCTCAGGGTCCGCGGCGT
>CAZEAH010000494.1:0-2824 GCA_964510075.1 uncultured Leptospirales bacterium
TGAATGGAAATCTGAATGGAAACCGCTGGTCTGGATCATTGCGCTCTTTCTGGCGGCATTTTATCTGCCGGTTGGGAGCTCACGCTTTGACAATGCCGTGCTTGAGGCATTCCAGCTTGTTAAATGGTATGCGCGCGAGCATGTGCTCCTCTGTCTGGTGCCCGCGTTTTTTATCGCCGGCGGCATCGGCGTCTTCGTACGGCAGGAGGCGGTAATGAAATACCTGGGGCCCGCGGCCAACAAGCTCGTCGCCTACGGGGTGGGCTCGGTCTCAGGTTCGATCCTCGCCGTCTGCTCGTGCACGGTGCTCCCGCTCTTTTCGGGCATCTACCGCATGGGGGCGGGGCTGGGTCCCGCAATCGCCTTCCTCTATTCCGGGCCGGCGATCAACGTGCTCGCCATCATCCTGACGGCACGGGTCCTCGGAATGGAACTCGGTATAGCCCGGGCGGTCGGCGCGGTGGCGTTCAGCGTCATTATCGGGGCCATCATGCATTTTATATACCGCAAAGAGGAGATGGAAAAGGTGAGCGCCGCCATGAAACTCCCGAAAACCGAGCCCAAGCGTCCCCTCTGGAAGGACATCATATACTTCGCCGCAATGATCGCCATTCTGGTCTTCGCCAACTGGGGAAAACCGGTGGAGGCCGAAGGATTCTGGTATTTCATGTTCGCCAATAAATGGGCCATAACCTCCGTTGCGGCGGCGGTTTTCGCCGCGGTCCTCATACTCTGGTACGGAATGGCCTGGTGGAAGATGGTTCTCGCGGCCCTGCCCGTTGCCGTTCTTGGATACATTTTCCCGCATGAACCAATGATCCCCTTTGCCGCCGGAGCGATAGGGCTTTCGGTCGTAACGAGCACCGACCGCGGAGAGGGCGGCGACTGGTTCGCCTCGACCTGGGATTTCGCCAAACAGATACTGCCGCTGTTGCTCATCGGCGTTCTGCTCGCCGGTTTCTTCCTTGGCCGTCCCGGAGTGGAAGGAATCATCCCGTCTGAATGGGTGGCGACGCTCGTGGGAGGAAATTCCCTGTGGGCCAATTTCTTTTCGGCCGTAGTGGGGGCATTCATGTACTTCGCGACGCTCACGGAGGTGCCGATCGTGCAGGGGCTCATAGGAAGCGGCATGGGCAAGGGCCCGGCGCTCGCCCTGCTCCTCGCGGGCCCGGCGCTTTCGCTTCCCAACATGCTTGTTATTCGAAGCTATATCGGGACCCGCAAGACGGTCGTGTTCTGCACGCTCGTGGTGGTCATGGCGACCGTGAGCGGTATGATATTCGGGGCGCTTTTTTAGGCAATTGAGTTTATTATGGGAACCTCTATTAATTAACATTTTTGAGGTTGATAAAGTTGCAACTCCTGATTAAATCAAGGGTTACGATTTCTGATATTGCTAAAAGTTTTAATTTTTAGAGGTTCCCTTATAAGATAGCACGGGTAACATCCGATTATGCCCGGGCACAAAACGGATAATGACGGAGAAATGCGATGAAACAATCGTTTGTTATCCTTGCCGCCATGCTCTTTTCCACGGCGTTTTTCTTCGGGAAACCCTCGATCGAGTTCGACCGGCTCGAACACGATTTCGGCAAGGTCCCCGAGGACAGCGAGCTATCGTGCGAGTTCGTCTTTCGCAACACGGGAAGCGCCACGCTCATTATAGAGCGGGTCAGCGCCGGTTGAGGCTGCACCCCCGTCCTTCTTTCCAGGAAGGACATCCCCGCCGGCGGCGAGGGGAGGATCGAGGTCAGGATGGAGGTCGGGCGCGTCCCGGAGGGCCGTACCGAACGCGAATACGCGCATACGGTGATCGTCCGGTCGAATGATCCGGAGCGGCCCGTCGTGCGGCTCACGGTGCGTGCGACGGCGATGCGGTCAGGTACGGGTCGTTCACGGCGACGCCGGGCGCGTCGGGAAGTGAGCGAGCCCGGATATAAGGGAATGGAAGGATGAGGCAGGACAGGCGGATGGAACACGGAAAAAGCACACGGACATTCACCGCAGTCACGGTCATTGGTTTTGCTTCGGCGCTGGCGGGCGCTCTGATCGGCGCGGCGCTGATTCTGGAATACTTCGGAATATCGTTCAGTCTTGCCGAGGCGGTCTGCCGTTCGGGCGGCGGAGTAAACGCCTGCCGTACTGTCGCGAAAAGCGCCTTCGCAGCGATCAGGGGCCTGCCGCTTATCGGCGACATCCCCACCGCGCTGTTCGGGTTCATCTATTATGGCTATATGGCATTCCTTTTCGGCACGACTCTCCGGCCCGGCGCCGGGAGCGGGAAAGCCCCGTTTCTGCTCATCGCCCTGCTGTCGATACCGGCCCTGGTCGCCGACCTGTTTCTGTTTTTCGTTTCGGCGATGGTAATCCGGGCGTTCTGCCCGCTCTGCATGGCCAGCTATGCCGCCACCGTTATGGTGCTTGCGGCATCGCTCCTCGCCCTGTGGAGATACCCTTCGAGTCGGGTGGACGGGGTCGCCGGCGACAGCGCCCTTCGCTCCCTTGCCGTTTTTATACGAGGCCGTCTAATCATGAACATTTCGGTCCTTCTGGCGATAAGCGTCATCGGCCTGAGCATCGGCCTGGCCGCGCGTTCCAGCCTGGCCGAATCGATGGCGCGCTTCGGCGGCGACGAAAGGGCTTTGCGGCTCATCGAGCGCTATGAGGGCACGCTCGAATCACGCATCGATATCGAAGGAGTGCCCTTCGAAGGGGCTCCGGGTGCGCCGGTACGTATCGTCGTTTTCAGCGATTTCAACTGCGCGAGCTGTATGCGCATGAATAAAAGCCTCAAACGGCTTATGGAAGAGAGGCCGGGCGAGCT
>CAZEAH010000495.1:0-2819 GCA_964510075.1 uncultured Leptospirales bacterium
CCGCCTCCCCCTTTTTGCATTATATTTCAATAATTTATAAAATACTTTTTAACCGGAGGACCACCATGAACACCCATGTACTTCCCGTACTTCCCTACGACTACACGGCGCTCGAGCCATATATCGACGCACAAACCATGGAAATACACCACGGTAAACACCATGCCGCGTATGTGCAGAAACTCAATGCCGCGGTGGAAAAACACCCGACGCTCGCGGGACTGCCCGTGGAAACCCTGCTGGCAAACCTGGCAAGCCTGCCCGCGGACATTCGCGACGAGGTGCGGAACAACGGAGGCGGGCATTACAACCACAGCCTTTTCTGGAAGCTGCTGAAAGGGGGAGCCCGACCCGCCCCAGAGGGAGATCTGGCGGCGGCTATCGTCGCCCGCTTCGGCTCTCTGGACGCGTTTCGTACCGAATTCGCAGCCGCCGCGACGAAGCGATTCGGCTCTGGCTGGGCCTGGTTATCGCTTAACGCGCTGGGCGAGCTCGCCGTCCATTCGACGCCCAACCAGGACAGCCCGATTATGGAGGGGCTGGTGCCGGTTCTGGGCCTGGATGTCTGGGAGCACGCCTATTACCTGAAGTACCAGAACCGCCGGCCCGATTATATCGAGGCGTTCTGGAAGGTCCTGGACTGGAGGCAGGCGGAAGAAAATTACCGCCTGGCACTGGAGGGCCTGGACCGCTGCATTCCCGTGGGTGTCAGAAAGGCCTCGTAAGCGCGGACCGAACCGGACTCTGACGGGTACACACCAATGGTTTAAAATGCCGTTCCGCGGACGCGCGGGGCGGCGTTTCGTTTCGCACCAGCCGTCACATTTCCCGCATCAGTACATGTTTTTTTCCTTGTTAAATTACCACTTTTATTCCGGAATTGTCCACAACGGGCGCAACGACGCGCGCCGCGCCCGCCGCCACGGCGATCGGAGGTCCTCATGCGAAAAACATCCAGCACGAAAAGCGGCTCGCTGGGCCGCGCCATACGCTCCCGGCGCGAGAAGATGAAGGTCGGCCTCGAAGAACTTGCCGCGAAGACCGGGCTTTCGGAAAGCCACATTTCGGACATCGAGGAAGGGAGGGGCTTCGCTCCGGTGGGCGACATTCTTAAAATAGCCCGTGCGCTCACCATCGACCCCGGGGAGCTTCTTAAAAAGAAGCCCGGGTCGGACAGAGAACGCGAAAAATCGCGAATACGCGACTTCAAGAGCCGCGAACAGGCCTACGAATACGAGGTGCTTACCCCGGACGCCATGAAGCGCCACCTGCGCTCCTTCAGGGTCACCATTCCTCCGCGCTCCGACCTTCCCGGCCAGCGCTACCAGCACGAGGGCGAGGAGTTCGTCTATGTACTGAAGGGCGAGGTGGTCATCCAGGTCGGACACAAAAGCCATCATCTTAAAAAAGACGAAACGCTCCATTACGATTCGAACATCCGTCATTCGCTGCGCAATCCCGGCAGGGCGAAGACCGTCCTCATCGTCACACTCTACACCCCATAGGAAACGCCATGAACCTCCCACTCACCGACGAACAGATGATGATCCGCGACATGGTGCGCGAATTCGCACACGGCGAGATAGAGCCCTACGCGCAGGAGTACAACACCCGCGGCGAATATCCGGCCGAAATAATTAAAAAGCTGGGGGGCCTCGGCCTTTTCGGGATGATGGTCCCGGAGGCCTACGGCGGCGCGGCGGCCGGCGCGGTGAGTTACAGCCTCGCCCTCCAGGAGATCGCCTGGGCGTGCGCCTCGGTGGCGGTGACGCTTTCGGTGACGAACCTCAGCACCGAGCCGATCCTCCAGTTCGGCACGGAGGAGCAGAAGCGCCGCTTCCTGGTGCCGCTGGCCTCGGGCGAACACGTGGGGGCCTTCGCGCTCACGGAACCGGAGGCCGGTTCGGACCCCTCGTCGCTCAAGACCTCGGCGGTCAAAAAGGGTTCGTCGTACGTCATAAACGGCACCAAGCAGTTCATCACCAACGGCTCGCACGCGGGGGTAATTATCCTGATCGCGCGCACCTCCGCCGACAAGAACGGCTGTACGGCCTTTCTCATCCCGGGCGGGACCAAGGGGCTTCGCGCGGGGAAGGAGGAGAAGAAGATGGGCCTGCTCGCCTCCAACACGGTCGAGCTGATTCTGGAGGACTGTGAGGTCCCGGCGGCCAATATGCTCGGGAAATCGGGCATGGGACTCAAGGTCGCTCTGGGAGCGCTGGACAGCGGAAGGATCGGCATCGCCTCTCAGGCGACGGGGATGATAGGGGCGAGCCTGCACGAGGCGCTTGCCTACGCCTCCGAACGCAGGCAGTTCGGCAAGGCGATCATACGGCACCAGTCCATCGGCAATATGATCGCGGACATCGCGGTGGAGCACGAGGCGGCGCAACTCCTCACATGGTCGGCGGCGAGCCTGAAGGACCGCAGGGTCCCCTTCTCGCGCGAGGCGTCAATCGCCAAGCTCTACGCCACCGAGGCGGCCAACCGCTCCGCCTACAGGGCGCTTCAGGTCTTCGGCGGTTACGGCTACATCCGCGACAACAAGATCGAGCGCATCTACCGCGACGCGCGCGTGACCACCATCTACGAGGGGACATCGGAGGTCCAGCGGATGGTGATCGCGCGCGAGACCGAAAAGGGAGCCTGAGCTAGCGGCGCACCACCAGCGACACCGCCTCCCCCCCGCCGAGGCAGAGCGAGGCCAGGCCCGTGCGGGCGTCGCGCTTTTCCATCTCGTGGATGAGGGTGACCAGCACGCGGCAGCCGCAGGCGCCTATGGGGTGGCCCAGGGCCCCGCAGCCGCCGTTCACGTTGAC
>CAZEAH010000496.1:0-2808 GCA_964510075.1 uncultured Leptospirales bacterium
CAGGAGGACCATCCACCATGTTCCAGTCACTGCGTGATCTCGAGGCCACTCTCGGCGAGCTCGAGCGCGCCATCGGAGAAAAGCGCGTAGAGCTCGACGATATCTTTATCTGGCTCAACAAGTACGTTCGCGCGGTATTCTCCTCCGGCGCGAAATCCAAAAAGGGCGACGAGCTCACCGTGCCGCTCGACGCGGCGTTCAACATCGCAATTCAGCTTTTTCGAATGATCGACGCCGGCGGGGACGGCCTCGACGACAAGATGGCCGAGGAGCTGGAAAAGATCAGGGTGAAATACCTGGGGCAGTAAGGAGCGGCCCTCCGGCCCCATGCTTTTGCCTCCCCGCCCGCGTTTTCCGCTTGACGGTTCGGCTCCGGTATAATAAATGTACCGAACGGTCGGTATATATGGCACAATCGCGGGAAGGCAAAAGCAAAGGGGAACGCACGCGCGAGCGCGTCATCGACGCCGCCGCGGCGCTCGTCAACCGGCAGGGGCTCTCGGGAACGAGCGTCGGCGACATCATACGGGCGACGGGCGTCAAGAAGGGGAACCTCTATTTCCATTTCGCCGGGAAGGACGAGATCGGTATCGCGGTACTCGAAAAGGCGCGGCGGGAATACCTTGCCTATCTCGCCGCAAACGCGAAGGGCGGCCGCGCGCTCGACCGCCTCGGCGGCGTGATCGACGCGGTGGTCCGCTTTCACCGGAGAAACGGATTTACGGGCGGCTGCATTTTCGGGAACACCGCGCTCGAAACGGGCGACACCAATCCGCGCTTCGCCGCCTTTGTGCGCGGGGTTTTCGACGAATGGTCCGGGCTGCTCGAACGCCTTCTACTGGAAGCGCGGGACGAAGGGGATCTCCCCGATGGGATTGATCCGCCGTCATTCGCGCGGCTCATCGTCGCCTCGCTCGAGGGGGGCATTATGATGGCGCGGCTCAGCAAGGACGGGCGCGACCTCCTCCGGTGTGTGGACTCCATCCGTACCGCCCTCGGCCTGACGTCCCCGCGTCGCGCACAGACCGCCATCACCCGAAAGAGGAAATAACGCATGCTTACAAAGGAGCGAATAATAGAAGAAGCGCATCGCCTCGGGTTCGTCGACATCGGCTTCACCACAGCGGAGCCCTTCGACAGCCACCTCGAGTACCTCGAAAAGAACCGCGCGGCCTACGAATGGGCGCCGAAACTCGGCCTGGACATTTTCCGGGGCTCCGATCCGCGCGCGGTGATGCCGGAGGCGAAAAGCATCATCGTCCTCATCGAGGCCTACTTCCGCGAATCGTTCCCGCCCTCGCTCGAGGCGCATTTCGGACGCTGTTACCTGGATGACGACCGCGTTACGCGCGACGGCCTCGCCGTTCGCATGAAGGCCTTTCGCGGCTTTCTGAAAGAGCACGGCGTGGCCTCGAAGGCGCCGTTCGACATTCCGCATCGCATGGCGGCCGCGCGCGCGGGGACAGGCAGCTTCGGTAAAAACTGCCTGCTCTACTCCGGCAGGGCCGTGCGTGGAAGCTCGTGGATATTCCCGCTCGCCTTACTGGTCGACCGCGAGTTCGCCCCCGACGAGCCGACGATCGGGATCGACTGTCCGCCGTGGTGCAGGAACGCCTGCGTGGCGGCCTGCCCCACGCGGGCGCTGAAAGGCGACGGAACCATCGATCCCCGGCGCTGCATCTCCTATCTGACTTACTACGGTGAGGGGATCACACCGATCGAGCTCCGCGAACCGATGGGGCTGTACGTCTACGGCTGTGACCGCTGTCAGAACGTCTGCCCGCGCAACGCCGCCTGGTCGGCACAGGAGCTTCCGCCCAACCCCCGCGTGGCGGCGAAGGCAAAGGGCTTCGACCTCGTCGCGCTTCTGCGCATGGACAGGTCGTACTTCGAACAACGGGTATGGCCCCACATGTTCTATATGTCCGCCGATGATATCTGGCGGTGGAAGATGAACACGGCGCGCGCGATGGGAAACAGCGGCGACACCCGCTACACGGCGGAACTGGCGCGTGCCTTCGGCGAAACCGATGACGCTCGCGTACGGGGAATGATCGCCTGGGCCCTCGGCAAAATCGGCGGAAGCGAAGCCCGTGCCGCGCTCGAACGGCTTTGCCCGGTTGAGGAAGGACCGGTTCGGGCGGAATTTCTCGCGGCGCTCGAAGGGATTCGCCGTTAGTACAGACGGACGGGTGTCCATGCCGGATGCCGTTGGAATGCAGAGGAAAAAATGAGACGACAGCTTCGCATTATGCTCCTCGTAACGATCGCGGCGACAGCGCTCGTAATCGCGGGCACGCTGTACTACGACAACCTCAGGCACACGACCGAACGGGAAAAGACAGCCCCCGTGTATGAATTCGTGCGACAGTGCGGGAGCGAATACGAGCTGAAGCACGGCACCCGCATGGACGATGCCACGAAAACCGGGGTCTTCTCCCGCGCGTTCGATCTTCTGTATACCGGCGGGTCGGAAAGCGTGCTGAAGAGCGGGAGATCGGCATTCAGAAAATTTAAACCGGTCCCGTCCGCGGAGGGTATCCAGGCCGCGGAGGCGTCCCGCATCGCCCTGCTGAAACATCGCATGCGAACCGAGCTGTTCGATATATGCCGTGATACGGTAGAACGTCATGCCGGCAACATGGACCGCGCGCCCGCGAAATCGTTCTGATCGTCATCGTTGCGCACGCGTACCGGTGGTCGAGCGACCGGCACACGGTCACGATCGATCGCCCCAGGTTTCACCGCTGCCAGCGAACCGCAAATCCCATTTATTCCGCCCCCCCTCTTACCCGCATACGACACCGC
>CAZEAH010000497.1:0-2807 GCA_964510075.1 uncultured Leptospirales bacterium
GGTATGGGTAGGGGGTCGCGTTATCAGTACGGTTTTCGGGAGTGAACAATGGCGAGAATTCTGTCGGGCATCCAGCCCTCGGGCACCCTTCACCTGGGCAACTATTTCGCGATGATGAAGCGCATGATCGAGTTTCAGCACGAGCACGAGCTGTTCTGTTTCATCGTGAACTACCACGCCATGACAACCGTGCAGGACGGAGAGACGCTGCGCAAAAACACGCTCGAAGCGGCGATGGACTTTCTCGCGCTCGGGCTCGACCCCGAGCGGTGCTTTTTCTGGGTGCAGTCGGACGTGCCCGAGGTTATGGAGCTCACCTGGATACTCGGGTGCCATACCTCCATGGGGCTCCTCGAACGCAGCCATTCGTACAAGGACAAGATCGCGCGGGGCATCACACCCGTCTGGGCCCTTTTCAGTTATCCGGTGCTCATGGCGGCGGACATTTTACTCTACCAGGCGGACATGGTCCCCGTGGGGAAGGACCAGAAACAGCATGTGGAAATTACGCGCGACATAGCGGCGCGGTTCAACGGAACCTATGGCGAGACCTTCGTGCTTCCCGAGCCGCTCATAGCGGACGAGATCGCGCTCATCCCCGGCGTGGACGGCCAGAAGATGTCTAAAAGCTACGGAAACGCCATTTACATATTCGAGACCGAAAATGAACTGAAGAAAAAGGTGATGCGCATCGTGACCGATTCCACGCCGGTCGAGGCGCCGAAGAACCCCGACACCTGCACCCTGTTCGCGCTGTACCGGCTCTTCGCCCCGGCGGAGAAACTGGAGGACCTGCGCGGGCGCTATCTGAAGGGCGGCACCGGGTATGGCGACGTAAAAAAGGAGCTTTTCGGCCTCATCTGGGAATACTTCGCGCCCTTCAGGGAAAAGCGCGAACGGCTTGCGGGCGACCCGGCGGCGGTCGCGGAGATTCTCGCCAGGGGCGCCGAGAAGACGCGGGCGGTCGCCGCGCTCACCCTGGACGCCGTCAAAGAGAAGGTAGGGCTGCGGTACCGCTGAGATGACGCTTCCCGCGTCGTTCATCCTGCTCCAGTTCATGATCGTCGCTCCCTTCGCCGCGGGATGGGCCCTGCGCCGCCGCTTTGCGCGCCCCGAGGACTTCACCCGGAAGCTCATACTGGCCAACCTGGTTACCGTCGAGCCCGCCCTGGTGCTCTGGAGCACCTGGGGCCTTTCCCTCGACGCGGACCTGGCGGTCCTTCCGCTCGCCGGTCTCTTGCTCGCCGCGGCCGGCTGGCTTCTGGGCGTGCCCGTCGCGGCGGCGCTGGGCCTTGAAGGCAGAAGGCGGACCGTGTTCCATATCACCTCCTCGCTCGCCAATCACGGCTTCACCATGGGCGGTTTCGTATGCTTCATGCTCCTCGGAGAAAGGGGGCTGGCGCTCGCCTTCATCTTCACCGCCTACTTCATGCCCTTCATCTTTCTGGTGGTGTTTCCCTACGCCGACGCCTCGCGCCGCGGAAGGCCCGCCCTCGCGCGCATGGCGCTCGACTTCGTCCGCAATCCGAGGAATATGCCGTTGTACGCAATTCTGGCTTCCCTCGCCCTGCACGCCGCCGGCGTGAGGCGCCCGGACGTCCCGTTTCCGCTGGGCCCGCTTATGGCCGTGTCCATGGGCGTCTACTACTTCACGCTGGGCATGACGTTCCGCCCCGGCGAAATCCGGGGAGCCCTGCGCGAGAACGCGTGCGTGGCGCTGCTTAAATTCGCCGTCCTTCCCGCGCTCGCGGCGCTCGCGCTCGCGGTCTTTCCGCTCGACCCGGCCGTGCGCGCGGTCATCCAGGTGCAGGCGTTCATGCCGGCGGCCGTGTATTCGGTGATAACGGCGGTGCTCTATGACCTCGACGCCCCCTTCGCCTCGGGAGTCTTTGTGGTGAACACGGTGGCGTTTCTTGCGGCGGTGCTTCCGGCGATCTTCCTCTTTCGCGGCCTGGTCTTTCATCTTTAGTTACGGCCGTATATATTTGCCTTGACGCCGTCTCCCGGCGTTGAATCATTGTATCCCTTGTTCGTCCCGTGAATCGCGACAGGCGGAGGATGCACGGCCATGACCGATATCGATGAGGCGTATCTCCGACCGACCGAAATACTCGACAGCGACCATCCCCGGGTGCGCGCCTTCGCCGCGGCGGCCGTAAACGGTTTTTCAAGCCCGGTCGAGAAGGCGGTCCGGCTGTACTACTCGGTGCGCGACGGCATCCGTTACGATCCATACGTGCCCTTCCATCGGCCGGAGCATTACCGCGCGAGCGGGGTGCTGGCCCGGGGCCGGGGCTACTGCGTCTCGAAGGCGGCGCTGTTGTGCGCCCTCGGCCGTTCGGTCGGCGTACCGTCTCGCCTCGGCTTTGCCGATGTGCGCAACCACATCGCCACGCGCGAGCTCATAGAGACCCTGGGCTCGAACCTTTTCGTGTACCACGGCTTTACGGAGTTTCTTCTGGAAGGTAAATGGGTGCGCGCCACCCCGGCCTTCAACCGCGAGCTCTGCGAGCGCCACGCCATAGCCCCGCTCGAGTTCAACGGGCGCGACGACTCCATTTTTTCCGAGTTCAACCGCGAGAACAGGCGCTTCATGGAGTATGTCGCCTACCACGAACCGTCCGCCGACATACCGCTTGACCGCATCATCGCGGCCTGGGAGAGGGAGTACGGAGCGGAGAGGGTGCGCTCCTGGATCGAGATGCACGAGGCCGCCGAAAGCGGCCCGGCGCGCGATTTTGCCTCGGAAGAGGTATTGAAGTCCTAGGGCTGTTCGGTGCCGTCGCGGCTGTCGAGGTCGAGCACCA
>CAZEAH010000498.1:0-2795 GCA_964510075.1 uncultured Leptospirales bacterium
TCGATCGAGGAGCTTAAAAACTTCCGCCAGTGGGGAAGCCGCACCCCGGGGCATCCCGAGTTCGGGCACACGCCGGGAGTGGAGACCACCACGGGGCCGCTGGGACAGGGCGTGGCGAACGCGGTGGGCATGGCCATGGCGCAGGAACTTCTGCGCGCGGAATGCGGGGATGAGAAGCGCATCATCGACCATTATATCTATGTTCTTGCGGGCGACGGCGACATGATGGAGGGGGTCGCGTACGAGGCGGTGTCGCTGGCGGGCCACTGGGCCCTGGGCCGGCTCATCGTTATATACGATTCGAACGACATCACCATCGAGGGTTCGACCGAACTCGCGTTTTCGGAAGATGTCGCGGCGCGCTTTTCCGCCTGCGGCTGGCATGTTCAGAAAATCGACGGACACGATTGCGACGCCGTTGAGGCGGCGCTCGACGCCGCCCGGCGCGAGTCGTCGCGGCCCTCGCTCGTCATAGCGAAGACGCGCATCGCCAAGGGAAGCCCGGGCATGGAGGGCAGCGAGGAATCGCACGGCGCGCCGCTCGGAGAGGAAGAAGTGAAGAAGACGAAGGCCAGCCTGGGCTGCGATCCCGACGGTGCCTTCTGCGTCGGCGAACGCGTGTACGACCTGTTCGCGGAACGGCGCAAGGAGCTTGAGACGGAATACGCGGCATGGAAGTCCGTGTTCGACGATGCAATGAAGGGCGATTTCGGGAAGCGCTGGAAGGGCTTTTTCGGTCCCGTCGACGCGGACGCCGTTCGCGCGGCGCTTCCGGTTTTCGAGGCCGGTTCGAAGGTTGCAACGCGAGGCGCAGGCGGAAAGGTGCTCGAATCGCTGTTCAGGGCGCTTCCGAATATTGTGGGCGGGTCGGCCGACCTGGCCCCGAGCAACAAATCGTTCGTAAAGGGCTTTTCGGAGACCGGGCGCGGCAGAGTTGGCCGGAACATCCGCTTTGGTATCCGCGAGCACGCAATGGGCGCGATCCAGAACGGCATCGCCTATTACGGCGGCTTCATCCCCTATACGGCCACGTTCTTCGTTTTTATGGATTATATGCGCCCTCCGGTGCGCCTCGCCGCACTGTCGAAGCTTCGAACGGTATACCTATTCACTCACGACTCGTTTTTTGTGGGGGAGGACGGCCCCACGCACCAGCCGGTCGAGCAGCTCGCGTCCGCGCGCGCGATACCCGGCCTCAGGGTGATACGTCCGGCGGACGCCGAGGAGACGAAGGAGGCGTGGATCGCGGCGCTCAGCCTGCCCGCGGGGCCCACGGCGATTCTGCTGACCCGACAGGACGTCCCCGTGCTAAAACGCGGCGGGGAGGGAGCGCGAAACCTCGCGCGCGGCGCTTACGTGCTGTGGGACCCGGCGCGCGAGCTCGACATCATTCTGATGGCGAGCGGCTCCGAGGTGCACATTGCGCTCGAAGCCGCCGGGGAGCTCGAATCGGCGGGCATCGGCGCGCGGGTGGTATCGTTCCCTTCCTGGGAGCTGTTCGACGAACAGGATGAAGCGTACCGAGCGAGCGTTCTGCCTCCGGCGGTCCGGAAGCGCGCGGTCGTGGAGGCCGGAATTTCGATGGGCTGGGAGCGGTATGCGGGGACCGGCGCGCTCTACATCACCCTGGAGCACTTCGGCGCCTAGGCGCCCGCCGGTGTGCTCGCCGAACGCTTCGGGTTTTCGAAGGGGAACATCGTCGCGAAAGTGCGCGAGTACCTCGGGCGCTGAACCGGCGGACGTCGACATGCGGCTCCCGGTCTTTCGGCCGGGAGCTCCTCGAACTCCCTGTCATGATGCTAAATTCCACTAAACAGCGATAAAAATATTGATAATTAATATTTGCGCATTATATTAATGCTTCGGCCGATGGCCCGCGCCCACGCGGGGCCGGAGGGCATGAAGGAATATGAATGTGCATAATGAAAGGTCACACCCACCCTGCGGCCGGGAGCTTCTCTCCATGTCCGTGCCAAGCTTGGAGGATGCCAGACAGGCTCTGGTCGGGGCGGTCCTCGGCGCGGTCGAGGGTGCGGGACTCTCGACCGTCATAGACGGACAGGAGTTACGCCTGGTGATCGACGAGGCCGTTACCAATGCGATGGAACACGGCAACCGCTGGGACCCCGGGAAGAAGGTGACGGTGGTCATTTCACACGCGGCCGGAAGGCTGCGCATCGCCGTAGGCGACGAGGGCGCGGGGTTCAGGCCTGAGACCTGCCCGGCCGCCACCGGCGAGCTTAAAGAGCGCGGACGCGGGCTTCCGCTTATGCGCTATTACTGCGAGACGGCGTGGAACGACAGGGGAAACGTCGTGATATTGTATTTCGCGCTTGCCGAACGGCCTATGACTTCCTGCGCTGCTCGTACTCCTTGAGATATTCGTCGATAAGGCTTTTCGATCCCGGCTGCTCTTCCCTCGGAACGGGTTTCATCTTTCCGGAAAGCGCGGTGCCGATCTTCCTGAAGGGGAAGCTGATTACGGTCCACACCGCGCCGAGGATGGTGGAGACGAATTCCATCAACTTCTTAACGATAGAGCCCCGCGCGCCCGCGGCCTGTTTGCGCACGCTTGTAAGCGGCGCGGCGACCGTTTCCTTCGCCGTCGATACCGCGCCCGCCACTCCCTGGGAAACCGAGACGGCGGTCTGCCGACCGTACGCGGCGGGTATGGGATTATGCAGGTCTTTTATGTAGACTTTCCCCGGCTTGTAGGGAACCCGTTTGGGGATGGTCCGCCAGAAGAAGAGCGCCGCCTCGGACTCCGTGAGCTTGTCTATTATGAAGATGAAGAG
>CAZEAH010000499.1:0-2793 GCA_964510075.1 uncultured Leptospirales bacterium
AGAAGGAACGGCCGGACGGCACGGTGGTGTTCGTGCCGCGCCTCGAGGCGATCGCCGTCTCGATGGAATACCATAAAAACGACCGCAACTGGCGGGAGCGGACCATCATGTTCGACACGGACGTTAAGGAACTGAGGGAAAAGATCGAAAAGGCCGGGCAGGGAACGCGCTGAAGGGTACGGGCAAAAAAAAGTGCCCTTTTAAGCCCACCCCGAAGCCCGGTGCATCGGCGTGGAAAGGGTACTTAAATGCGAGGGAATTGTTCCCTTAAACTAATGGCAACCTGAAACGAGAGTGCATGGCGAAAAATCCGCCCTCAGTATACAAATATTAATATACTTAATTCTGTCAAGTAATAATAAAATTTTGTTTTGATTTTCACACGAAATATGAGATACTGGATGCCGGGGCACACGGCTGCGCGGCCCGCCCGGCACGCAACCGACCACCTCCGGCAGGAAAAAGATGTTGAACCGCGATGCCGTACGCGGTAGACTGCGCAACCGGTTCCGCGCGATGAGAGCGCAAAGGTAATTGCAGATGTCTGACAGGAACATCCCGGACGCTTCGGCCGAGCGGATACGCGGCGTGTACGTCGCGCGCCAGCCGATTTTCGACAGAAAGCTCAACCTGTACGCGTACGAGCTCCTGTTCCGCTCCGGGTTCAGCGAGTTCTTCGACTGCGCCGACGGGGACCTGGCCTCGTCGAAGACCATCATGAACAGCTTCCTCCTCCTCGGCATGGATTCGCTCACCGGCGGCCGGACGGCCTTCATCAACTTTACGCGGAACCTTCTGCTCGGCGAGGTCGCCACGATCTTCCCGAGGGAACAGCTCGCCGTGGAAATCCTCGAAACCATCGAGCCGGACGACGAGGTGATCGCCGCGTGCAGAAGGCTTAAAAAAAACGGGTACACGATAGTTCTCGACGACTTTATCTTCAAGCCCGAGCTCCAGCGCTTCGTGGACATGGCCGACATCATTAAGCTCGACTTCCGCATTTCCGGGGTCCGCGAGCGCCAGGCTCTGATAAACAGCCTGGGGCACGACCGCATCCGTTTCCTCGCCGAGAAGATCGAGACACGGAGCGAATTCGAAGAGGCCATGACGATGGGCTTTTCGTATTTCCAGGGCTATTTTTTCGCGCGGCCCGAAATCGTCGCGGGGAAGGACGTCCCCGGCTACAAGCTCAATTACATGCAGATCCTCAGGGAGGTCCACAAGCCCGACGCCGACTTCGGCGAGCTCGAGGAGATCATCAAGCGCGACGTCTCCATCACCTACAAGCTCCTGCGCTTCATCAATTCGGCGGCGTTCGGCTTCGCGAAAAAGATACAGTCCATCAAGCAGGCGATTTCGCTTCTTGGGCTCAAGGAATTCAGGAAATGGGTGTCGCTCGTCGCCCTGAGCGGCATGGGCGACGACAAGCCCGAGGAGCTCGTGCTCACGTCGATGAGCAGGGCGCGCTTCTGCGAGCTCATCGCGCCGCGGATCGGAATGAAGGACAGGTCCTCCGACCTGTTCCTTACCGGCATGTTCTCCATGATCGACGCGTTCATCGACCAGCCCATGGAGGAGATCCTGAACGATCTCCCCCTTTCCGAGGCGATAAAAACCGCGCTCCTCGGCGGCGAGAACGTCTACCGTACCGCGCTCGAGACGGCCATTTCCTACGAAAAGGGGGACTGGGACTCCGTGGGAATCCTCAAAAAACGGCTGGGCCTGGGCGAGGAAGAGTTCCCCCACATATTCCAGTCGTCGATCCAGTGGGCGTCGAGAATATTCACCGCCTGATCGATCGCGGGTTATTATTCTTCATTTTACGTTGAAAAACCCCGCCCCCGTGATACACTTGTATGGAGCCCACCACGGATCTCCCGCGGGCATTATTTCCGTTTGCAGAGCGTATACCATCGGATGAAGAACACGGAAAACCCGACGCACGGGACCGCGGGAAACGGTTCCGATCCGCGGGGAACCTCTCGACCGAAGCCGCCGTCGGCCGCGCGGTCGATATTGTTAATGGACGACGAGGAAAGCATACTCCGCGTGACCGGAAGGATGCTGGAGCTGCTCGGCTTCGACGTGTCGTGCGCCCGGCACGGCATGGAGGCGGTGGAGATTTTCGCCGACGCGCTCGAAAGCGGTCGCCCCTTCGACGCCGTCATCATGGACCTCACGGTGCGCGGAGGGCTCGGAGGTAAAAGCACGATCGTCGCGATGCGGGAAATTTGCCCCGGAGTGAAGGCGATCGTTTCGAGCGGATATTCGAACGATCCGATCATGGCGAATTACCGCGAATACGGCTTCAGCGACATTTTACTCAAGCCGTACAGAATAGAGGACCTCCGCGAGACGCTGGCCAGGGCCCTGGGCGCGGACCCGGCCGCTTCCATGGCCGTCTAGCCCGACGCCCGGAACCCGCCCCCCTTCGCCTATTGCTATTGCTTCACATCGAGCAGCTTGAGTTCCTCGTCGGTAAACACCCTGTCGGCATCGAGAATGATGATGAGCTTGTCCTGGTCCTCGGCGATACCGCTGATGTAGTCGGTCTCGATGTTCACGCTGAAGTGCACCGTATCCTGAATGTTCTCGCGGCGAAGGCTCACCACGTCGGAGACCGAATCGACGATAATGCCTATCAGCCGGGTCTTCACCTGCACCACCATGATGACGTTCATCTTGTCGTAGGCCTTTTCGGGAAGTCCGAATTTCAGCCGGAGATCTACCAGCGGAATCACCAGCCCGCGAAGGTTGATGACCCCCCTCATAAACTTCATGGAGTGCGGAACG
>CAZEAH010000500.1:0-2783 GCA_964510075.1 uncultured Leptospirales bacterium
GTCAGGTGACTACTGTATCTGTATTGCCCATTGTTATATGAATAATAAATTTATTTCATTAATTTATCTATTTCTATGCACATTCTATGCACAATCCGGTGAAAACTGCCGCCCATTCCGGGTGAAAGTTTACCACAAAATAAAACAAAAAGAACTCCAAAAACATTATACAGCAGGCGGCAGGTTTCCTCCAGAATCGATAGAATTGTTTGATAATAATTTCCGCATAGAATCGCCTTTCAACTCGATTTTGAAGGCGTTGTGAACAATCCTGTCGCAAATCGCATCGGCGATAGTGGGGTCGCCTATCGCATCGAACCAGTTTTTGACAGGGAGCTGTGAGGTAATGATCGTGGACTTTACACCCTGCCTGTCCTCGATCATTTCCAGTAACGTCAGCCTTGAGAATTGATCGAGGACTTCGACACCGAAATCGTCCAGAATTATGAGGTCCTGACGCTGGATCAGGTTCATTTCTTTCAGATAACCACCTTCGGCTTTTGCGAATTTCAGGCGTGTAAAAAGCTTCATGCAGTTGAAGTACAGAGTACGGTAACCCAGTCGGCACGCCTGGTTTCCGAACGCCGACGCGATATGGCTCTTGCCGCATCCGGTCGCGCCGGTAATGATCAGGTTCTGCTTCTTCCGTATCCAGTCGCACCCCGAGAGCCTCAAGATGAGATTTTTATCCAGGTTTCTTTCCGCGCGAAAATCCAGACTCTCAATCCCCGCCTGATAACGGAAACGGCTTTTCTTGATCAACGCGGATAGTTTCCGGTTGTAGCGTTCATCCCATTCCGCATCCACCAGATAGGCCGCAATTTCGTCCGACGTCAATTCCTGCTCCTGGCCTGTTATCAGGTTTTGAAACGCCTGCGCCATGCCGTGCAATTTCATTCCGCGCATTTTTTCGATCGTCGCTTCATTGGTCATTTCTTACCTCCTCATCGTAGTATTGCCCGCCGCGGATATTTTCATGCGCCGCGGCGGATACGAACAAATCAGCTTCTTCCTCACAACTCTCGATCCCTTTTTTCAGAATACGTTTCACTCCCTGATAGGAGTAATGCTGAAACGACAAGGCGCGGGCGCAGGCTTTATCCAGACGTGTGTTCCCGTATTTCTTAGCCAGACTTAGCAGGCCCAGACATACTTTGTATCCCTGCTCCGGGTGCTCCCTTGTCATCAGGATTCGTTTCACCATCTCACAGACATTCTCTCCGATCGAGGCTCCCCAACGCGTCAGCCTTTCCGGGTTCCATTCGCTGACCCAGCGATGGTTATGCGGCATATGATCCCGGTTTGTGGTATAGACATGCTTTCTTCTGTCCCTGGCATAAGATGCGATACGCAGATTATCGATGAAGATCTCCACGACACGGTAGGAGTAAACGATTTCCGCTTTCTGTCCGCGATAACGGTACGGAACGCTGTAGTAATGCGCGTCTTCCTTCAGATAGACATGGTAGTTAAACTGAACGGTCGCCCGCGCGAACTGTTTAAACGGGTATCTCTCGGCCGGAAGGGGTTTGAGTTTGTTTTGTTCGGTTTCCAGAAACAATTCCTTACGGCTGACTTTCAGTTTCTGCATTGTCCTCGAATTGTACAATTCCAGTTGTTCCCTGATCGCCTGATTCAATTCCGATAGCGAGTAAAATATCCGGTTCCGGAGCGCCGCGAATATCCGGCTGTAAACGATTTTCACGGCGTTTTCTACATGCGCCTTGTCCCGTGGTTCGTGAGGCCGTGCCGGAAGCACGCAGACGCCGTAATGCCGGGCGAAGTCGGCATATTCCGGATTGATGTCCGGCTCGTATTTGTCTCCCCGCGTCACCCCGCTTTTCAGGCAGTCCGGGACTATCGCGTTGGGCGCGCCCCCGAAATACCGTAACGCGTTTTCGCTCGCGCGTATGAGGCTCTCTTTTTTCTGATTGTCTACTGCCTCTACATAGGTATACTGGCTCGCTCCAAGTATCCCCACGAACACATCTTTCTCTGTAACAGTCCCTGTTTCTTTATCCGTGATCGTGAGTTTCTTTCCCGTAAAATCGATGAAGAGTTTATCCCCTGCCTTGTATTCCTGCCGCATGGACAGCTCCAGAGAGTTGTTCCAGACACCAAAGTGATAACAGAACTGTGAGTATCCGTAACCGTCGGGGGTTTTACTTCGGTATTCCTCCCACAACACTCTCAGGTTGACTCCGGTTTTCAGGAGTTCTTTCCCGTATCCCGGAAACAGCCCGTAAAGTTCTTCGCGCTTTTTATCCGTCTCTCCGGTGTTCTCTTTTCGTTCAAGTATTTCTGTAAGCGCGGAATCGCTCATGGTTTGTATATTGTCAAGCGTCAGTCCGCTTTTCCTGAATTTTGCGATATATTCCCCGACCGTCGGCCTTGAAACACCGGTCGCCTTTGCCGTCTTCCGATGACTATACCCGTCCTCAAGCACCATCCTTAGGACTTCCCGTATCTTCTTCATGGACTTCCTCCTGTTTGGCATGACTCGTCTTCTCCTTCATTTTTCATTGAAGGATTAGGTTAACTGTTCAAGAGGAATTCTTCTTGTTTTGTTTCGTTTTGTTTTGTTACTGATAGGGTGGCAGGTTTCGTCCGGAATCACCGGCAGGTTTCACCCGGAATGGGTGGCAACTTTCAAACGGAATCCCTGGCAGGTTTCCCCCGGATTATGCATCTCATTTTTAATTCTATAATTTCTTTTTCAATTTGTTCGATTATCTCTTCATTATCAATTTTTTTATCAAGACTATAAATAATAAAGACTCTCC
>CAZEAH010000501.1:0-2768 GCA_964510075.1 uncultured Leptospirales bacterium
CCTCTATCGAGTTCTTTTCGAGCGACGCGGTCGAATAATTGAAGTACGCGCCCACCGCGAATTTGGGCATGAGATAGGCGTCGCCGAACACACGGACGAGTAGTCCGGCGCTCTTGTCCAGGTCGATGTCCTCGATCGAAATGGTCCCCGGGAGCCATACCCCTGCGGCGGCGCCGATATCGAATTCCTTTTCCTCGAAGCTCCCGGCGGCGGCGCCAGCCCCGGCCGGAGCGAGCGCCATTGCGCAGCACAACACGGCGGCGCTCAGGATCACGCGAACGGTTTTAGCATGCGAACGTATCATTGAGAATTCCTCCTGATTGATTGGTGAAGGGTTTCAGCGTCATTCCCGTCGTCAAGATAGCCTTGTCGCTTCGGAGCGACATTGTACCAAAGTACAGTATTCGGGAAAAATACCGATAATGGAGGGAATTCCGATTCAAAATGCGGCCGATTGATAAGCGTGCGGGGGCGGACCGGTCCGGGGCAGGTTCATTCGGTCGTATCGAACCTTCGTAAAAGACGCATGAGCTGGACCCGGTTCTCTATGCCGAGCTTGTAGTAGATGCCGGCGACGTGCGCCTTGACGGTACGAAGGGTGATGGAACAGAGCGCGGCGATCTCCCTTCCCGTGCGTCCGGCGGCGAGGTGCCGGAGAACGTCGAGTTCCCTGCCGGTTAGCGAAAATTCGCTCTTCATGCGCTCCAGGCTCTGGGCCTCCCTGCCGATCAGGAGGAAACCCATAAGGTCTCCGAATCGGTCCCGGAGCAACGAGAAATGGTAGCGCATTAACACCGTAGCTCCGTTCCTGCCGTTCATTGCAAGCGCGGTCGACAGCGCGCTCGAACGCCCTTTCTCCAGCCTGTCGAGCCGATGGTCCAGTTTCTGACCCTCCGGAGTGAATTCCTCGAATGGCTTTCCCTGGAGCCGTGAAGCGTGCATGCCCAACATCGCGGCCCCGGTCCGATTTACGGCGGCGATGCGCCGGTCCTTACCCAGAAGGAATATGGAGCGGTCCACCTGTTCGAATATCTCCCTGCTCACGAATTCGGGAGTGAACGAGAGAAAGCGATAGCGCGTGATGGCGATCCACAGGCCGGTTATCCACACGATACCCATATTGGGTGAGATTACCAGAGACCGGTACGGGGTGAGGAGCGGAAGCACGTACGGTTCCAGATTGTACAGCAAAATCGTGAAGGCAATTGACAGCGCGACAAGAAGTGCCTGTTTCTTTTCCCTTTTGCTCTCGGTACGCGATCGCCAGCGGAGAAGGATGACGATCGCCGTGAGGTAATAGACCAGGTAATTCGCCATAAAAACATAGAAGAGGGGCAGTTCGAACGCGGGTATGCCGATCCAGTAACTCCCTTCGCGTACGAAATCCGAGAAAATGAGTACGCCGGTGTGGCCCCTGTACAGGAAGAAGAGCGACGGCGCGTAGATCAGGTGGAGGAGGGGATGCGGCGGCCTGCCGCCGCGCGTGAGGGTGACGCAGAAATGCAGCGTGAATGCATGCAGAAAAACATAGCCGAAGGTGGACACCCGTACCCACATGAAAACATCCGCGCGCTCCGCGGCGGAGTAGCCGAAAGCCGCGGCCAGGGACCACAGGGCGATACAGAAGGCGATACCAAAAAAAGACGGTTGGCGGCGGCCCGAAAATCCTGAGCAAGCACATACACGCCCTGGAAGATGGCGAAGCAGAACGAGAATGTTCCGAAGAACGAGAGTAAGTTCACCTGGGGTAGCCGATATGTGCGTTCGCGGGGTTCAGTCCCCGGTATTTTTAAGCAGTTCGTAGAGGATAATGCCCGCCGCGACCGACGCGTTGAGCGATTCGATGTTGCCTTTAAGCGGAATGCGCACCATATAGTCGCACTTGTGTTCGGTCAGGCGCCGCATGCCCTCTCCCTCGCTCCCGATGACGAGGACTGCGGGCCGAACCTCTGCCACATCCTCCGGGGAGGACTCGCCCTCTCCGGACGCGCCTATAATCCAGAAACCGCGGGACTTCGCCCGTTCGAGGAACTGCGCGATATTGGACACCGTGAGTATCGGAAGATGAGCCGTCGCGCCGGCGGAGGCCTTCACCACCGCCGGGGTGACCTCGGCCGAATGGGCTTTCGAGAGTACCGCTCCCGAGGCGCCGAGGGCCTCGGCGCTGCGTATTATTGAGCCCACGTTGTGCGGGTCGGAAAGCCGGTCCAGGGCCACAACGACGCCCGAGGCGGCTTTGACCTCCTCGAGAAAATCCTCCTCGCGCGGCGAGCGCGCGCCGGACGGAAGGCGGAGCATCACCCCCTGATGGCGCGAGGACGAGTCGACTCTCGCGAGGAGGTCTTTCTCGCACCATGTAATCTTCACCCCGCGCTGTTTCGCCTCGCGGACTATCGTGTCGATGATCTTTCCGTGAGCGCTCTTCGACACGAACAGTTCGCCGCCGGAGCGCTCCTCGAGCGCGCGCAGGTATTCGAGTACGGGGTTCCGGCCGATTATCTCTTTCGTTTCCATCGCGTCCCGTCCCGTGTGTCCTCCAGAACGATGCCCTCGGCCTCGAGCATCGCGCGGATCTCGTCCGCGCGCGCGAAGTTCTTCGCCTTCTTGGATTCGCGCCTCTCCTCGATGAGCCGCTCGATGCGCTCAGCGTCCACGGCCCGGCCTCCGGCCGGGGCGAAGAAGATGACGCCCAGCACCGAGTCGATTTTCTTCAGCGCGTCGAGTACATTGTCGGCATCCGCCTTCGCAAGCTCCCCGCGGTCGATGAG
>CAZEAH010000502.1:0-2763 GCA_964510075.1 uncultured Leptospirales bacterium
GTTATATGGGGGCCTATCGGTGGAGCTCCGGGTTGTTGTGGGCGGTCGCAGCAGAAATCAATCCGCATATCCGATCCGACGTCTCCGTATATTAAGGACTATCGGAGTCCGGGCACATTCCTTGAGTCTGAAGAAGCCGTCCTTCCCGCGGGGCGCCATTCCCGTACAGGAGAAGGCACTCAGGCCTTACGCGCGAAGCGCACAACCACCTCGGTTCCCGCGCCGCCGTTAATGCCGATGACCCCCCCCAGCTGGTCCTCCGCGAGCATGCGTACCAGGCTCCATCCCAGCGATGGGGTTACGCGCAGGTCCAGTCCCTCCGGAATCCCGACACCGTTATCGCTTACGGCGCACTCCACGCGATCGTCCCCGACGCGCCGGAGCGAAACGCGGATCTCGCGGCCCGGCGTATCGGCGGGGAAGGCGTGCTTGTAAGCGTTCGCAAGGAGCTCGGCGACGATAAGCCCGCAGGGCACCGCCTGCGTTACCTCGAGCTCGATCGGTTCGACGCTTATGCTGAGCGCCGGCGAAGAGGAGTGTCTGCCGTAGAGATGCCGCATCTCGCCGGCGAGGTCGCGCAGGTATTCGCCGAAGTCGATGCGGGCCAGGTTTTCGGAGCGGTAGAGCTTCTCGTGCACCAGCGCCATCGAGCGTATGCGGCCCTCGCAGTCCAGGAACATCGCGCGCGCCTCGCCTTCCGCACTCTGGCGCGACTGCAGGTGGAGCAGGCTCACCACCACCTGGAAGTTGTTCTTCACGCGGTGGTGGACCTCTTTGAGGAGCGTCTCCTTTTCTCGAAGCGACAACGAAAGCGCCTCCTCGGCCCGGCGCGAGCGGTCGATTTCATCGGAGGCTTTTTGGAGCGCGGTCGTATTGATGGCGAACACCTTATAACAGACGAACCCGACAAATGAGAGCGCGATCGCGTTGTCGAGGAAATACTCGGCGATCGTGGGTCCGGGGAGCTCCAGGTAGATTTTAATTCTATAAAGAAAGACGAGAAAAAGCGCGGCGTTCGCGGCGAAATACGCGACTATGGCCGGACGGTGCCTGCGCACGACAAGCGGCGTGAGCACCAGCAGGGCCAGCACGAGGACGAAGGTGTCGGTGCGCTCCACCGGATGACCGCTGTAATTCCCCGAGAAAATCGCTGTCCACAGTCCGATGAATGCGATGATGAAGAAGGAATGGGCTGCCAGCGAAAAGTATCCTTTGCGGAAGAGCGCTATTATGACGATTACGAGCATCCCCATGGACCCGGGCACGATGAGCGCCCGGTATCCGACCGTGTGCAATGTCAGCGAAACGAGCAAGAGCGGCACGATTACGCACACTATCACGAGGAACAAAGCGAGGAGCGTACGGGCTTTCTGCCGTGTTACATAATCCGCGCTTTCGTACGGTGTGAGGAAAAAACGCGTAAAGGCCGTTTTTAAATAGTCGAATACGGCGGCGGGCGAACACATGGCGGAACTCTCCGCACGTTGAGTGTAGGGGGCGCGGAGGCGCCCGGAGGCTGGCGGATAGCCTAACTGTCGCGGCGCGGGTGTCAATCGTATTTAAGAGCCTTGCAGGCGTGCCGACGGTAAACACGCCCGACATAACGCGGCGGGCATCGATCACAGTATCTCCGGAAGAGCACTTAAAAGTATTGACAAAAAAAGGGTACCACACTATCACACCCTCATCCTGTTTCCGACGGGTTATTTTTCGAGGTAAAGGTAATAATATGCTGACCCTTGTATCGAGGATGTTCACGCTCCGGGATTGATCGCGGGCCATGTCGCGTCCTGTCGAGCCTCTTTCGCGTGTTGTGTCCAGCCAGTCCCGCCGAAGCCGTCCGGCTTCGCAGAGCGGAACATCATCCCCACCATCATACGTATTACTCAACGGGTAACCGGTGCCGGTTCGTCGCGTATTCGTTCCATGACTACGCCGTAAGGGCCTGAAGGCCGATTCCGCCGGCCGGCGCCGACCCGCAACAACGAGCATGCTATTACGAGGATACAATGTCGAGAATCGAATATACGTCTATACACGGGTCGGACGCGTTCGTCTGCGGGCGGTGCGGCGAGGGCGTGCTTCCGCCCGAATCGGGAACGCGTCACAGGAACCACTGCCCCGAATGCCTGTGGAGCAGGCACGTCGATAACCGCACGGGCGACCGCCTGTCGGTGTGCGGCGGCATGATGGAGCCCATCGCGGTGTGGGCCAGGGACGGCGGCGAGTGGGCGCTGGTGCATCGCTGTGTGAAGTGCGGGATTGTCCGCGTCAACCGCATCGCGCCCGACGACAGCACCCTGCGCCTGCTGGGACTCGCCACCGGGCCGCTCAGGCGCCTTCCGTTCAGCCTGGACGGGCCCGAATACGCGGGCTGTATGAAAGGAGGCCGGCCATGAAGCTCGAACGACTGGGATGGAGCGACTTTTTCGAGGCGCAGTTCGCGCCGCTTAAAGGCTCGGGGCTTGTGCCCGCCAGGGTGACTGCCGAGGCCGGCCCCGTGTATATGGTTGAGACCGGGGATGGCCCCGCGACGGCGCAGGTGTCCGGGCGCTTTCAGTACATCGCCTGCGGCCGCGCCGATTTCCCGGCCACGGGCGACTGGGTGCTCGCGCGCGGAGAGGGCGATCTATTGATGATAGAGCGTGTGCTGGATCGTAAAAGCCGCTTTTCGCGAACGGCCTCCGGCGGCGGAAGCGACGAGCAGGTGCTGGCGGCCAACGTGGACACCATGTTCGTAACGGCCTCGCTGGAGGGCGGCCG
>CAZEAH010000503.1:0-2762 GCA_964510075.1 uncultured Leptospirales bacterium
CCACGGGCGGAGGCGGGTATAACGTGTACAAGACCTCGGCGCTCTGGGCGCTCGCCTGGGCCACCTTCTGCGGCATAACCCCGAGCGACCATTACGCGGGCGTGGTGGGGGGGATGATGTACGGGCCCGAGGCGCACGCGGGCAGCCTGGAAGACGAGCCGTTTGTCGCCGGGGGGGCCGAAAAGGACGAATACCGGCGCCACGCGGAGGAGGTGGTCGACTACATCCGCACACAGGTCTTCCCTATACACGGAATAGGCCGGGCGTGACGCGCGGGGGCCCGATGCGCCACGAGGAACGATGAGAAGCGCATTCACGAAATCCCGCCAGCTCCTCTTTGTCGCCATGATTCTGCTCGTACTCATCCTCTCCAACGGGGCGTTTCTCTGGCGCGAGGTACGCAGGCTGCAGAACGACGCGCGTATCATCAATTACACCGGAATCATGCGCGGCTCGATACAGCGGGTATGCAACCACGAACTTGCCGGAAGCCGGATCGACGCGGCCTACGGCCAGATCGACGCGCTCATCGCGAGCTTCGAGAACCGCGACCCCGGCTTCGAGATCAAGATGTACGAGGAGCGCTTCGCCAGGGAGCTCCAGGAACTCAAGGCCGTATGGAGCCTTCTGAAAGAGCGGATCGCGCGGTACCGCTCCTCCCCCGGCGCGGCCAACCGTGAGCGCGTGCTTGCGCTTGCCGAACAGTGCTGGGCCGCGTCAAACCGACTGGTGTATACCGCGCAGTACGCCTCCGAGGCCAAGCTGAACGTCCTGGAATACGTGTTCATCCTGATAGTCCTCAACGTCATAGCGGTCCTCATCATCATCGACCTGGTACGAAGTTACGTCCGCCAGCAGCTCGAGTTCGCGGCGCACCACGACCAGCTGACGGGCGCCCTTAACCGCTATTCGTACTCAATCGCGCTCGACCGCGAGATCAAGCGAAGCCGCAGATACGGTTCGCCGCTCTCACTGCTTCTGTTCGATATCGACAACTTTAAGACCGTTAACGACACCCACGGCCACAAGGCGGGCGACGCGGTGCTCAGGGAGACCGCGCGTATTGTCGCCGGTCAGATACGGGACAGCGATTTTCTCTGCCGTGTGGGCGGCGAGGAGTTTGTGGTCATCGCGGTGGAGAGCGACCGTTCGAAAGCCGCGGCCATGGCCGAGAAACTGCGCGGCCTCATACAGGAGCACTCGTTCAAGTACGGGGGCCGCATTACGGTGAGCTTCGGAGTGGCGGGCCTGGGGACGGACGACACGGCCGATACGCTCTTCCGGCGCGCCGACGCGGCGCTCTACCGCGCCAAGCAGATGGGACGCAACAGGGTGGAGCGCGCCGAGCCGGCATGACGGACGCACGGCTTGCGCTGCCGGCAATCCAGGCGTCGGCGCGGTCGTACCCGGGCGGAATTAATGATCAAGGAGATGCTATGATTACCGATACCATCGAGAACGCCGAGTTGTACGGCATTCCCGGCACGGCCCTGCGCCGGGCGCTCGAATTTATGGCGAACACCGACCCGGGGGCGCTTCCGCCCGGGCGTACCGATATCGACGCCGACATCTGGTGCCTCGTGAGCGAATACGACACCAGGCCGGCACAGGAGCTTAAATGGGAGGCCCACCGCGTCTGTACGGACATACAGCTCGTCCTCGCGGGAGCCGAGGATATCGGATACGCTCCCGTGTCGTCGATGATGACCGCGGTGGAATACGACGCCGAAAGGGACGTGATGTTCCTCGAGGGAGAGGGGGTACTCGTGCCGGCCCTTCCCGGAAGGTTTGTCGTTCTTATGCCGCAGGACGCACACATGCCCGGTATCGCGCATGGTGCGGCGGGCCGCGTGAAAAAACTTGTTATGAAGGTCCGTACTCACGCATCGCCATGACCGCGGCGAGCGGAGTGAGCGCGGCCGCTTCTCCGTTCAGCTGAGTTCGAGCCTTTCCATCTCGCACGCTATCGTGCCGTCGACCTGTATTTCTATCGCGACGTAGCTTCCTTTTTTAAAAGCTCCGGTGTTCGCCACGACGGTGTCCCTGTAGCGTTCGATTCCTCCCGCCTCGTGGATATGGCCGCAGACGCAGAGGTCCACATGTTCGCTCTCGATGTAGGCGCGCAGGCTCTTGCTTCCGCCGCGCAGGTACAGGAAGGTTTTGTCGCGCAGTCCGCGGGGCGGGGCGTGCGAAACGAGAACGCGCGTCGCAGCGCCCTAGATTTCGGCGGCGCCGCTTCGTAAAAGCCCGGGTATCTCGTCCTCTCGATAGATAGTTCGCGTGGGGATTGGAGGCGGCGACGAGCCGCCAAGCCCGAAGAAGCCGATCCCGTTTATGATCCGGCCCGCGGCGTGCAGACCGATGCCCGCCGCGCGCAGGCGGTCCTCGACTGCCGGTTCGTCCCAGTTTCCGTGCACCGCGAGGATGTTCCTGTTGAACGATTCCACGAGGGCGATCACCTCGCCCGCCTCGGCGACGCGGCCTGTGTGCGTGATGTCGCCGGCGATGATCACCAGGTCCGCGCCGCGGATGATGCCGGCCGCGCGCTCGATCATCTTCATGTTTCCGTGGATATCGGCCATGGCCACTATCCGCGTTGCGGAGCGCTTCGTGACATCCGGTGTTGTCATCTCATGCCTCCCTCAGTAATCGCGCGGCCTCTTCCATCGATGTGGCGCTCTTCAGCGCGGCCAGCTCCGCCGGGGATTCCTGGAATTTTTCGAGCGCGTTGAAGAAGCGGTCGAGCACGTCGCCCGGGAATG
>CAZEAH010000504.1:0-2761 GCA_964510075.1 uncultured Leptospirales bacterium
GCGTGGCGATGATGGAGAGGTCGCGGATGCCCGAAATCGACATGTGGAGCGTGCGCGGAATGGGCGTGGCCGAGAGCGTGAGCACGTCCACCAGCGTGCGCAGTTTTTTAAGCTGTTCCTTGTGGCGCACGCCGAAGCGCTGTTCCTCGTCGATCACCAGAAGCCCCAGGTTTTTAATGACGACGTCCTTCGCCAGAAGCGCGTGCGTTCCGATCACGATATCCAGCCGTCCCTCGGCCAGGGCGGCCTTCGTGCGCGCGATCTCGGAGGACGAGCGGAAGCGCGACATCATGTCGATCGTCACCGGGTAGTCGGCGAAGCGCTTTTTGAACGTGGAGAAGTGCTGCATGGCGAGCACCGTGGTGGGCACCAGAACCGCCACCTGCTTGCCGGCCATAACGGCCTTGAAGGCCGCGCGGATGGCCACCTCGGTCTTGCCGAAGCCCACGTCGCCGCACACCAGGCGGTCCATCGGCTCGGCCTTTTCCATGTCGTCCTTTATGTCCTCCACGGAGGTGATCTGGTCGGGCGTCTCCTCGTACTCGAACTTCGACTCGAACTCCTCCTGCCACACGGTGTCGGGCGGAAACCGGTAGCCCTTCATGGCCCTGCGCTTCGAATAGATCTGGATGAGCTCGCCGGCGATCTCCTCCACCGAGCGCCGCACGCGCTCCTTGATGCGGTTCCACGCCGACTTCCTGCCCAGCGCGTCGATGCGCGGACTGCGCCCGTCCATGCCGATGTACTTCTGCACCATCGTTATCTGGTCGAGCGACACGTACAGTCTGTCGGCCCCCTCGTACTCAATGAGCAGAAAGTCGCGCTCCACGCCGCCCGCGGCCATGCGCTCGATGCCGCGGAACACGCCGATGCCGTGGTTGACGTGCACCACATAGTCGCCCTGTTCCAGCTCGAGAAACGATTCGATCGGCCGCGAGGTCTTGCGCTTGAAGCGCTGCTTCTTGCGGTACGACTTGCCGAAGATGTCGTGGTCGGTGAGAATGAGCGTCTTTATTGCGGCAAGCTCCACGCCCTCGCGAAGCGGCGCGAGCACAATGGAAAGCGGCGCGTCCGTGTCCAGCTCCTCGAAGCTCTCGGCGGGGCCCAGCTCGCCGAAGAGGTCGAACAGGCGCCGGGCCTGCCCCTCGAAGGCCGTGCAGATCACGGCGCGCCAGCCCTCCGCAAGGCGCGCGGAGAGCTCCTCGCGCACCAGCTTGATCTTGCCGTGGTAGTTCGGGATGCTCCGCATGCGCCACTGCAGGGCGTTCGCCGAGGCGGTAAACACCTGAAGCTCGAGCGCCCCGGCGCGCGCCTCGTCGAAGGCGGCCGCGTCCACCAGCCGTTCGGGCGCCAGGCAGAACACCGACGACGACTTGCGATGGTACAGCTCGTCGAACACTTTGAGAAAGCGGTCCCGCTGCGCGATGAGCTCCATGGTCTCGAGGAACACGACCCTGCGCCCGGGGCCCATGTACGAGAGCGGGCTCACGCCCTCCGCCACAAGAGGGAAGAGGTCCTCGAGCCCCGGAAGCTGGCCGTCGTCGCCGCCGCCGAGGTAGGCGCCGGGCACGTTGCGGTCGCCGCGCTCGCGCTTCACCGCCGCGCGGAGCGCCGCGGACTCGGAGGTGCCGAGCACGAGCTCGCGCCTGGGATAGATGGTGATCGAATCGTGCTTCGAAAACGAGATCTGGCTCTCCACGTCGAACTCGCGGATGGACTCAAGCGTGTCGCCGAAGAAGTCCAGCCGCACGGGGTTGTCGCCGGTGGGAAGGAACACGTCGATAATGCCGCCCTTCACCGAAAACTGGCCGAACGACTCCACGCGGTGCTCGCGCGTATAGCCGTAGTCCACCAGCGCCGCGGCGATGTCGTCGAAGGGATAGTCCTCGCCCGCCGAAAGGGAGATGCCCTTTTTAAGCAGGAACTCGCGCGGCGGCACGCGGCGAAGCAGCGACTCCACCGTGGCGACCACCACGCAGGGATCGCCCGAGGCCATTTTGTACAGGGTCGTAACGCGCTCGCGAAGCACCTTCTCCGCCGGCGAGACGAACTCGTAGGGCAGGGTCTCGTAGGGGGCCAGGGTGTAGACGAAGCGTGGGTCCACAAAGCACGACAGGTCCAGCGCGAACTCCTGCATGGCCTGCGCGTTTCTGGCCACAACCAGCACGGGCGCCGGGCTCTCGTTGAAAAGCGAGGCCGTAATGAACGGGAACGAGGAGGGCGCCACGCCCTCTATGGAGAGCTTCTCGCCGCGGCGCGCGCGGTAGTCGGCGAATTCGGCGGAGCCGATAAACGATCGTGTAACGGGTTCGAGGAGCATGGCGGTATCCGGTCGGACGTTAAGCGCCGTCAGTAGCGAAACTCGATCTCGGAGAGAACCGAGTCGTCAATCACGCCGCCTTTCAGCGTGGCGTTTTTCCCGAGGTCCATAATGCGCGCGAGCGTGCGCTTCTTCGCAAAATAGCGGGAGCCGTAGTAGGCCGAGGCGACCATTCCCGTCGCCGACGAGGTGAAGGCCAGCACGTAGATCACGGTGCTTATCACCCCCAGGTCGATCACCGAGTAGAACAAAAGGCCGATGCCGAACGACATCACCGCCCCCCCCGAAAAGAAGAGGCTGTTATAGCCGTTCTGTAAACGGTTGTCGCGCTCCGTATGCAGCCACGGAATGAGATAGCCCGGCGGAAGCGCGTCCAGCTCGGTTTTTTCCGCGGCCAGTTCGAACTCGCGCCTGATGGGGTAGCGCGCGTAGTGGTAGTGG
>CAZEAH010000505.1:0-2753 GCA_964510075.1 uncultured Leptospirales bacterium
GGGTCGGCCGGTACGGGCGTGCCGTGCCGGATCGCGCAGTAGCGGCAGTTGCGGGTACAGACATCGCCCATTATGAGGAAGGTGGCGGTCCCGGCGCAGAAGCAGTCCCCGACATTGGGGCATCGCGCCTCCATGCATACGGTGTGCAGTTTCTCGCGCTCGATGACCCCCTTCACCCGGACGTAGTCGGGACCGCCGGGGATTGTAAGGCTCAACCAGCGCGGAATGCGCCCGTTCAGGGCTCCCATTTGAGCACCGGCCTGCGCGCCGCCAGTACCGCGTCGACCTTTCGCACCGTCGTGGTATGCGGCGCGCTTTTAACGGTTTCGGGATCGCTTTCGGCCTCGCGCTTTATGGCGATCATCGCCCCGGCGAAGGCCTCCAGGGTTTCCCTGGTTTCGGTTTCGGTCGGCTCGATCATAATCGCTCCGGGGATGAGCAGCGGGAAATAGACCGTGGGCGCGTGAAAGCCATAGTCAAGTATGCGCTTTGCAATGTCGTTGGTGGTGACGCCGTTGGGCATGCCTTTATCGTTCAGCACGAACTCGTGCTTGCAGATACGGTCGATGGGAAGATTGTATTCCTTCCGGAGCAGGGACATCAGGTAATTGGCGTTCAGAACCGCCGTCTCGCCAACATCGCGGATACCGTCCGGCCCGAGCGTTCGGATGTAAACGTATGCCCTGAGCGCGATAAGGAAATTGCCGTAAAATGAGTGGATCCTGCCGATGGAGTCCGGCCGGTCATATTCGAGGTACAGTCCCTTCTTCCCTTTCAGCACCACCGGAACGGGAAGAAAGGGCTCCAGCTCGCCGCTCACGCCGAGCGGGCCCGAGCCGGGGCCGCCGCCCCCGTGCGGGGTCGAGAACGTTTTATGTAAATTGATGTGCATGAGATCGAAGCCCATGTCGCGCACCCGCGCCATGCCGAGCACGGCGTTCAGGTTGGCCCCGTCGCAGTAGAAGAGCGCTCCCTTCTCGTGCAGAACACGCGCAATAGCCGCGATGTTCCGGTCGAAAAGGCCGAGCGTATTGGGGCTGGTGAGCATCATGGCGGCGACAGTATCGTCGGCCATGGAACGGAGCTTCTCCATGTCGACGTCGCCGTCCGGGGTGGACGGCACCTCGCGCGTCTCGAAGCCGCACATCGCGACCGAGGCCGGATTGGTGCCGTGCGCCGAGTCCGGGATGAGAATGACGCCGCGCCGCTCGCCCTTCTTTTCGAAATATTTCTTGATGACCATGACACCCGCGAGCTCGCCGTGAGCACCCGCCGCGGGCGCGAACGAGAAGCGCCGCATGCCTGTTATCGCCGAGAGGTACTCAGACAGCTCATGGAGCACCTCGAGCGCGCCCTGCGAAAGCGCCGCCGAGGCAAGGGGGTGCAGTCCCGTAAATCCTGGCAGCGAGGCGGCGCGCTCGTTCACCTTCGGATTGTATTTCATGGTACAGCTTCCGAGCGGATACATCCCCGTGTCCACGCCGAAGTTCATGCGCGAGAGCGCGGTGTAATGGCGCACGATGTCGACCTCTCCGACCTCGACCAGGTCCACCCCGTCGTTGCACAGTGCCGCCGGTATGGGATCTGCGTCCTCGAGCTCCCACCGCGGCATGGCGTAGGCGCTCCGCCCGCACCTGCTCTTTTCAAAAATCACCGGCATATCATTACCTCGTATTCACATATCCCTCTGTTCGAACCCGGGGACCGGCGGTGCAGCCGGCCCGGATCAAGCGGTGTTATTTCGCGCATCGCGCAACCGCGTCCGCGAACGCGTCGATTTCGGCCGGGCCGGTCATCTCGGTACAACAGACCAGCATGCAGTCCTTGTATTCCTTGTAATAATCTCCCAGATGAACCCCGGGCACATAGCCCTCCGCCTCGAGGCGCTTCATCACCGCCGGCGCATTCTTTATTTTAACGGCAAACTCGTTGAAATAGGGCCGGTCGAAGAGCGGCGCGTACCCCCTCGCGGCGAGCGCCTTTTTGCACCGCGCCGCGAGCCGGTGGTTGATTTTCGCGAGCTCGCGGATGCCGTTTCCGAGCGCGGAGAGATATATGACGGCCCTCAGCGCGCAGAGCCCCTGGTTGGTGCAGATGTTCGATGTGGCCTTTTCGCGCCGTATGTGCTGTTCCCGCGTCTGCAGAGTGAGCGCGTACGCCTCAGCTCCCGCGGCGTCCACCGTTCGCCCCACGAGGCGCCCGGGCATGCGGCGCATGAACTCGGCCTTCGCCGCGAGCATCCCCAGGGCCGGGCCGCCGAAACCGGGCGGGTTGCCGAACGATTGCGCCTCGCCGCAGACAATGTCCGCGCCGAGTTTCCCCGGCGGGGCGAGAAGCCCCAGGCTGTGCGGCTCGGTCACCACGACGATTGCATGCGCCTTCGCCGTGCGGGCCGCCGACGCAAGGGCCGCCACGTCCTCGACGCAGCCGAAGAAGTTGGGATTCTGGATGATGACGGCCGATGCCCCGTCGAGCACGGCGCCGGCGGGCGTTCCCATCACCCCCGCGTCGTTTCGTACCGTCCGCACCTCGATGCCGTTTGCCCGGCAGTAGGTGTCGAGCACCGCGCGATAGTGCGGGTGCAGGGTGTCGGCCGCCGCAACCGCCTTTCTGCCCGACGCGTGCACCGACATGAGGACCGCCTCGGCCAGGGCCGTTGCGCCGTCGTACATGCTGGCGTTCGCCACGTCCATGCCGGTTAGCCGGCATATGAAGGTCTGGAACTCGAATATGGCGGTAAGGGTCCCCTGGCT
>CAZEAH010000506.1:0-2748 GCA_964510075.1 uncultured Leptospirales bacterium
GTATGAGTTTTCGCGCCTTCGCGTAGTGCTCGGAGACGGTGGACTGCCGTAGCTTGAGGGCGCGCGCCACGTCCTCCTGTTTCATGCCGTCGAAGGCGATCATGGTGAAGATGAGGTCCTGCTTTGCGGTGAGCTTCTTCGCTTCGGCCCTGACAAAGTCGAGCGCCTCGCGCTCCTCCAGTTCGCGCTCGAACCCGGCCCGCGAAGGCCCGGCCTCCGCTCCTTCATCGTACTGTTCGGTTCTTTCCCTATGGGAGCGGACCCTGCGCAGATGGTCGTAAAAGGCGTTGCGTATCATCCGGAACAGGAAACCCTCAACGGGCGATTCGCCGCGATACGAGCGCAGGGCGCCCTCGAGGATTTTTATGTATATCTCCTGCCTGATTTCGTCGATGTCATGCTCGCAGACAAGGCCGCGGTACTTGCGCGCAAACCCGTCGACGCAGTTTCGTATGAACGCGTCGTGCTTCGCTATTGCGGCCATCGCGTCGCGGTGGTCCGTGGCTCCGCCGGAACGGTCGTGTTTCATCGAAAGAAGGCCCTGGCTCCCATAGCGATGGGATAGTGTGATCATCGAACATGTCATCCGTCAACCCTTTTCCCCGGCATACCGGCCGTCGCATGCGCACGGCCTGCATGCCCGTGCCACGCATGGTATGACGGCCCGTGCCGCGGGTATATCGGCAAAAAACGCGCGGGAGGCGCAAAATGCTTGAATTTTACCCTCGACGGGCCCAGGATAGGCGCGAACCGTTCAATCCCATAAACAGAAAGGAAGCGCCCCATTGACCGAACAGAGACCGCCGCACGCCGTCGATCCGGAACTCATAAGGCGCCTGAAGGCCGCAAAACGCAAAGAGCGCTTCGGGCTGTATTTCGACGAGGTCCGCCCGCGCATAACCCGTATTCTCCGCGAACAGCTCGACGAAAAGGTGCGCTCCGGGCTCATCCCCCGGTACGACCGCCTGGCGCTCGCCCTGGGGCACAACCCCATCCCCTCCCTCATCGTGGCCAACGCACTTTCGCCGCGCGAGCTCGTGCTGTTCCATCCGCCCCGCCACGGTAAACTTCTGCGCGAAAAGGTGCTTCCCGCGCTCGACGCCTCAATACCGCGCGACGGAATAAGGACCATCGAGCTTTCCTCCGCCGATCACGACGCGAACTACGCGGTGATTCGCGAGGAGCTCGCCGTCCCCCGGGGCGGCTACACGCTGTGCGACATTACCGGCGGCAAGAAGATCCTTTCCGTACAGCTCGGGCTCATCGCGCACGAGCTGGGCCTGGACCTGTGCTACATCGACAGCGAGTCGTATATAGCCGGCTCGGACTTCCCCGAGCCCGGAAGCGAGTCGATCTACATCCACTCCCCGGACCGCGAGGGGCCCACCTCCATACGCATGGAGGCGGTGCCGCGCCTTACCGTATCCCTTACCCCCGGCGCCGTCGTCTTCAATTATGACGAATACGGAACCCCCTACAGGTTCACGCTGACGGGTCTAAGCGATTCGATCGTCGGGACGGTGCGGGAGGAAATCGACTCCCTGTACGAACGGATCAACGCGAACATTCTGCGCGGCGACGACTCCGGGCGCGAGCTGGACGAGCTTGCAAACCTTGTGCGCTCCATGCTCATGCCGCCGGGCCTGGACGAGCGCATCCGCGAGGCGCGCGACGGCCTGCGCCTGCATCTGGACACGGAGCTTGCCGGCATACCCTGGGAGCCGGCGTTCAACAGGCTGTACGGCACACCGCTTCCCGTGGCGCGCATGTTCAACCTCACCATGGACTACCGGCGCCCGGGTCCGGGCGCGCCCGCCAAACAGGGACTTCTCGTTATACGCGGCTCAGGCGAGGGGCTCCCGCGTTTCGACGAAATCGCCGCGCTGCCGGGCGAGCTTGCCGCGCGTTTCGGCCTTAAAGCGCGTGCCGTGCGGGCCGAATCGCGCGGGGCGCTCATTAAAGAACTCGGGGCGCGGCGCTACGACACCGTGCTCTATTTCGGCCACTCCGAGTACGGCCCCGCCGAGGAGGATACGGGCTGGCGCTGCGAGAACGGCGAGATATTCAACTGCTCCGACCTGCGCTGTCTGGAGGCCGCGCCCCCCGACCTCATAATTTCCAATTCCTGCCACAGCGCGCGCTCCATGCCCTTCGCCTCGCACTCCTTCGCCCGGAGCGCCGTTCGCGCGGGGGTGCGCGCGTACATAGGCACGCGCTGGTTTTTGGAGATCGAACGGAGCCGCGCGTTCCTCGAGGGGCTTGCCGGCGCCATGCCCGCCGGGCGGACGCCCGCGGCGCGGGCCTTTGCCCGCGCGCTCCGGAAGCTCAAAGAACGCTTCGGCGAGCGCGACATTTCGCTCTACAATTACGTGTACTACGGAAAGTGAGCCCGCGCCGTTTGCGCTCGGAAAAATACGGAAAGGACTCACCCATGAAAATGATACCCTCCGAAACCGCCGACCTGCTGTACGGGCAGGCCCTGGAGATCGACGCGGCCGCGTACGACGCATCCCTCAAGCTGGACCGGTTCCGGGTGCTTCTGGAGGAGCTTTTCGAGCGGCTCACGCGCGACGAGCGGCTGTGCCTTGCCTCCGACAACGCCGGCCGCATGTACTTCATCTACGACACCTATTCCGTTCCGAAAGACGTCCAGCGGGAGCTTAACGCCCTGCGCGCCTACACGAATCTCTTTCACCACCCGGGCCCGCCCGAGGTCGACGACGAGAAATACCTTGTATGCCTTAAGAC
>CAZEAH010000507.1:0-2746 GCA_964510075.1 uncultured Leptospirales bacterium
GGTCCGTGTTCCCCTTAAGAGAGGGGTGTTCGCCGGCGGGGAATTCTCTCTGGTCGACTCATCAGGGCGGGCCGTTCCATCGGCACTACTGGCTGATGGCGGAAACGAAGAGCTCTGTTTCGTCGCGGACATGAAGGCGGGAGCGGAAAAAACATATCGTCTGGAAACCGGCCGCGGAAGAAAAACGATGAATCGCGTAAGAACCCCCGTGCGCATAGACAAGGGCGTGCTTGCGAATGAACACATCACCCTTTCTCTGAACCCGGACTGTTCGCTCGCGAAACTTGGCCTGAGCGGGGAGGCCTTTCTGGGAGACGGCGCGATACGCACGGGAATAACCTATGCGAAAAAGCATGTGCAACTGACTACCTGGAAAATACGTGAGCAGGACGTGATCGGTAATGGTCTGATCGGCGTGGTCAGGATGTACGGTGAGCTGGGTTTCGGCCGCGGGGAAGCGCATCGGCTTCGAGTGGACCGCGAACTCCTTCTTGCGGCCGGCATGCCGTACCTGTATATTACGCAAACCGTACACTATCCGGAAACGCCCTTCCATGGATATAATCCCGGCCGTGCCGAAAGGCTTCAGCGAAAGTGGGACACCCGCTGGAGAGAGGTGTTGCCTCTGGAGCTCGAGCCTGCTTTCAGGGGATCACCGGGGAGCGGGCTCAGGGTATGGAAACATAATTACATGGGGCACATGAGTTGCTATGAGCTCGATTACGGGCGCTTTTCGAAAAACAGGGAACTCGATTCGTGCAACAACCATATCACTAATGGATGGGTGGCCGTTTCAAACGGTTCGCACGGTCTGCTTGTGGCGCAGACGGCGGATGTTCTGTGTTCACTCGCGTTCTGCCCTCTTCGCACCCGCAGGGAAGGAGACGGGCTTCGTGTAATGATGAATCCGTTCGGAAGCTACACCGGCCGTCAGTACCGGTATCCCGGGACCTATACGGGGCTGGGCTGGATGGTGGCGGTCAGGTTTTCGGCATCCGATCATATCGCCCCATACGCGCCTTCGTATAATGGCACAACCCAGCGTTTCAGGCTTATGATAGCGCCGTACAGGGGAGACGCCCCTCCCGAGAATATCCGCGCCGACGCGGCGGCCTTTGCCTATCCGTACCTTGCCGTGGGAGACCAGAGGCTGTTCGCCCGGCCTGAAAATCGTTCGTGGTCGATGGAATCCGATGAACAATGAGGGGATGGGTACAGTGAAGCTGAGCGCATCGACATTCGTCTATTATCGCTATCCGCTCGGGGAGGCGGTTCGACGCATGGCCTCGTTTGGATATGATGGCGTCGAATTGTGGGGAGGACGTCCTCATGCCTACTGCGAGGACATGAACAAAAGGAACATCGGCGAGCTGCGACGCCTCATGGAGGAGAGTAATTTATCGATCTCGAATTTTATTCCGGCCCAGTTCCGATATCCCGTCAACATCGCAGCTCCCGAGCCCGGTATGCGGACCGCGAGTGTGGAGTATTTAAAGCGGAGTATCGATACGGCCGCGGCGCTTGGAGCGCCTTCGGTAAGCCTGTGCCCGGGATACAGTCTGTACGGTCAGGGCCGGGAACGGGCCTGGCAGGCAATGATTGAAAGCATGCGGATACTCTGCTCATTTGCCGAAGGCCTGCCCCTCTCCCTGCTTCTGGAACCGGGGAACCGTCACGAGACGGATCTGGTCATCACCGTCGAGGACGGGCTTCGCGCGATTCGCGATCTCGGGGCGCCGATGGGACTCTGCGTCGACACCGGCCACTGTTTTGTAAACGGCGAGTCGCTCTCGGATGTGGTTTCGCTGGTGCGCGATATACCCTGCCATTATCATATCGACGATAATAACGGTTTTACCGACGATCACATGGTGCCCGGGGAAGGAAAAATGCGGTATGAGATATTTCTGCGGTCACTTTTATCTTCCGGGTATTCCGGATTTCTCGCGGTGGAGCTCGGTTTTCAGTATACCGCTGACCCGGATGTGGCGGTAAAACGGAGTGCGGACTTCATACGAAAAGCCCTTGCGGAGATCACATGCTGATGAGCGCTTTGAAAAAAAACCCGGGGGAGTCTCTTCCGAAAATCGGTATCCGACCCGTGATCGACGGCCGTCGAAACGGCGTCCGCGAATCCCTTGAAGAACCCATCATGCGTATGGCCCGCTCCACGGAGCGGCTCATCTCGACGGAGCTACGCCATTCGTCGGGGGAACCGGTCGAGTGCGTTATCCCCGACCATACGATAGGAGGCGCGGCGGAAGCGGCACGCTGTGCCGAGCTCTTCAGGCGCGAGGGGGTCGGCGCCGTGATCGACGTAACGCGCTGCTGGTGCTATGCCGCCGAGATACTGCAGCTCGATCCGTCACTTCCCTATGCGGTCTGGGGATTCAACGGCACTAAAAAGCCGGGGGCGGTCTATCTCGCCGGAGCGTCGGCCGCGGGCATCCAGATGGGTATACCGGTATTCAAAATATACGGACGGGACGTGCAGGATGAAGATGACTTCTCCATACCGCCCGATGTAAGGGAGCAAGTGCTTGGTTTCGTCCGGGCGGCGTGTACCGTTTCTGCAATGCGCGGACGATCGTACCTGTCGATGGGGGGCGTGTCCATGGGCATTGCGGGTTCGATGGTCGATCACGATTTCTTTCGCGCATACCTCGGCATGCGTTCTGAATACGTCGACATGACCGAATTCATCCGCAGAATCGACCGCGGAATATTCGACGCCGATGAGTACGGT
>CAZEAH010000508.1:0-2738 GCA_964510075.1 uncultured Leptospirales bacterium
GCGGCGCGGCGCGCCCTCCGGGCGCTCCAGCCGCTGGGACTCCAGCAGCTCGCCGATCATCGCGTCGATCGTCGCGACGTCCTCGAGCACACTCTGCCGACCAACGCCCTCGGGCATGAGCTCGAGCGCCACGCGCATGCGGGTGAGCGGTGAGCGCAGCTCGTGGCTCACGTCGCGGAGCAACTGCTCGCGCGAGGCGAGCATGGCGCTCACGCGCTCGTTCATGGCGTTGAACGACGCGCCGAGCTCGCCCAGCTCGTCGGCGGGGCCGGCGGGCACGCGGTGCGCCAGGTTCCCCGCGGCGGTCTGCTTCACACCGTCGGCGAGCAGGCGTATGGGTGAAAGCAGCCGGCGGATGAGAAAATAGGCACCTATCATCACCGCGCTCACCAGTCCCAGGAAAAGATACAGGATGATACCGCCGCCCTCGGGGATGTCGCGCGCGCTTCCCCAGAAGCGGTAGCGCACGCCGTCACGTTCGGTTTCGTAGAAGTAGATGCCCCTGTCCCAGCCGAAGCTGCCGCGCGGCGTGCGGTGTGCGGGGTGTTTGTATTTTGCCGGCGGGGGCGGGGGGGCGGTGGCCCATTTGATGCCGGCGCTCTCCACGGCTATGTTCATGGTGGTCTCGCGGGCAAGGCGCTCGGCCGTGCGGCGGTCGGGCGGCGTGCCGAGGTCGCGGATCATGTAGTTCGCGTAGGCGTCCATGTTTTTAAGAAAGCTGTCGCGCCGGTTGAAGCGGAATTGCGAACCGAAATAGGCGCCTATGAGCAGGTTGACGAGGAGCGCCGTCGCCACGATAATGCCGAAGAGCTTGGTGAAGATGGAAAGCCTGAGCTTCATGCGCGCCCCCATCAGGCCGTAAAGGTGTAACCCGTGCCGCGCACGGTCTTTATGTAGCGCGGCCTCCGGGGGTCGTCGCCCAGCTTCTGGCGCAGACGGCTCACCAGCACGTCGATGGAACGGTCGAAGGAGTCGTCGTCGAGGCCCTTGAGGCGCTCGAAGATGATGTCGCGCGAGAGCACCACGCCGCGGTTGCGCGCGAGCAGCGACAGGAGCGCGAACTCCATGGAGGTGAGCACCACCTCGACGCCGTTCATCGTTATGTGCCGTCGGTCGAAATCCACCTCCAGCTCGCCCGCGCGGAACACGCGCCCGGGCGCGTCCTTGCGGCTGCGGCGCAGCACCGACTGCATGCGTGCCACCAGCTCGCGCGGCTCGAAGGGCTTGGCAAGATAATCGTCGGCGCCCATCTCCAGGCCCACCACGCGGTCGGTCACCTCGCCGCGCGCGGTGAGCATGATGATGGGAACCGAATGCGATGTGCGAATCTCACGGCACAGGGTGAAACCGTCCGTCCCCGGGAGCATCACGTCGAGGATGATGATGTCGGGAAGCTCCCGGCCGATCTCCTCGAGCCCCGCTTCGGGCGTCGTCGCGGTCCGAACGGCGAACTCGAAGCGCGACAGGTACTCCGAGAGGAGCGCGCAGAGCTTGCGGTCGTCGTCGATGACGAGGACGGACGTCACGGGCTTACTCCTTCCAGCGCTCGTGATGTTCTTCCATGAGCGAGGCGAGCTTCGCGCGCTGCTCGGGCGTCAGCATGGCATGGAACTCGACGATCTTGTCGACGACAAAGGGCCGCAGGCGCTTCATGGCGGCCTCACGCGTGTCGATAATTCGGTTGACCGCGGCCTCGTCCAGTTTGTCGCTCTTCACCAGGGAGATCGCCTCGGTCCGCATCTTTATATGCGTGGCCCGTTCCTCCTTGAACTTCGCGAGCACCTCGATCTTGATGCCGTCGAGCTTCGCCTTCTGCTCCTTCGTGAGATCGAGCTTCGACGAGATCTTCTTGACGGCCCAGTCGGCGCGCTTCTCGGGGCTCGGCCTGCAGCTGACGCAGCCGGTCGCCACCAGTGCCGCCACGGCCACGGCGGCCGCCGCCAGGATCGCGTTTCGTTTTACGTTCATCGTACATTCCTCCTCTGTGGGTTGGTTTTGATACCCACAACGTCGCGCGGCAGCGTAACAGGGTGATGTCTGATTGTAACGAAATGTTTCATTTTGAATTTTTATTCCGATACCCCGCCGGGACGGCGAACACCGAAGCGTCCACGGGGCGCTCCACGATCGAGCGCACCTCCATCTCGAGGTCCCCGCGCTCGCCGGCGAGGGAAAGCTTCAGCGGGAAGAAGCCCCTGCCCGCCGCGTCGGCCAGCACCCACCGGAAGAAGCGCCGGTCGTCGCCCTTCAGGCGCTCGGCCGGCAGGGAGAAGATGGGCGGCTTCGGTAGGGGTTGTTTTTGTAGGGGTCGCGTATACGCGTCCCCTACGGAAGGCACCCAGAGGCGCGCCGTGCGCTCGCCGTGCGTGTAGATCCATTCCTCGCACGCCACGCCGGCGATCGTCGCCGTTCCCGCCTTCACGGCGCGCACGCCGGCGAGGGGGGCGCGGCGGCCTCGCCGGGAAGGGGAAGCGTCATAAAGCTCAGCGCGTCGCGGTCGACCGCGGTGAGGCTCGCGCGCTCCGTGTCCACGATGAGGTACGAGGCCTGTCCCTTCACGGTGCGGTGCGGATCGATGCGGAACATACCACCCTTCGCGTACACGGTCGCGTCGTTCCGGACGCCGTTTGCGCTGACGGAAAGCGTGAGCACGCCCTCGAACTCGCGTCGCTCGGCCGGCGCCGCCGCGAGCACGAGCAGTGTCGCGCGCACGGAGACGACGCTCCGCGCGGAGCGCC
>CAZEAH010000509.1:0-2729 GCA_964510075.1 uncultured Leptospirales bacterium
ACGCCGGTATCGGTCGAAGGTCCCGGCGACCATCGCGCCGAATCCCGCATCGCCCACGCCGACGAAGTACCGGCCGGTACCGTTCGCCTTGACCAGGGAGAGCAGCATGCGGATGCCGCCGCCCGTTTGGAGGCGTTCATTGATTTCATCCACGCGCGCTCCCGCCGCCTTCGCGATGCCGAAAAGCCGGCTGAGATCGCAGCCGGAGCCGCCGTATGTCGGCGCCACCGCTATATCGGAGCGGTGCGCAACGCCGTTCGCCACCTCGTTGATCGTGCCGTCGCCCCCGCAGACGATGATTACGCGCCCGGAGGCGGCGCGCGCCAGCTCGATGGCGTGCCCCCGCTTTTCGGTAAAATAGGCTTTGAAGTCGAAATAACGGCCGAGATGTTCCTCGAGCGACCGGAATATCTTCGATCCGGATCGGGATGCGGGATTGACGATGACGGTTGCGGCGAGCCGGTTCCGAGCGGCGTTTGCTGTGCCGGTATCCATGGGCGGGCCTGCTCCTGTTGTGGATGTGAGATAAAGATTATATAAAGGGAACCTCTATTAATTAACATTTTTGAGGTTGATAAAGTTGCAACTCCTGATTAAATCAAGGGTTACGATTTCTGATATTGCTAAAAGTTTTAATTTTTAGAGGTTCCCATAAAGAAACGTCGTCATTTGTTCAACTCATTTTATGCTCCTCGCACGCATTTCCCTGAAAACAGATGAGAATCGCGTATTTTCCGAACCGGTGTACGGGCTGCTCGCTATCGCGCTCATGCTCTTTTCGGTGCGCCATATCGTGACCAGGGCGTCGTGGTCGGATTCGCTGCTCACGTGGAGTTTCTGGGGCCTCAACGGGGGGCTTGCGGCCATGACGGTCTTCAGCCTCATTCCCTCGGGCTTCTACCAGTTCTATCACGCGGTGAAATACGGCCTGTGGCACGCGCGAAGTCCCGAGATCGCGTCGGGAGAGGTCATTCGCTTTTTCTCGTGGATGCGCGTCGGTCCCGACCTCATCTTTACCGCGGGCGCGGGCCTGCTTACGGTCTTCCTGGTGCGCGCGGTCTGGATTTCGTATTTCCGCAGGTCCGGCTAGGCTTATACGGGGCGGGGAGCCTTCCCCGCCCCGTCACATGGAGGCGAGCTTTTCGCGTATCCAGGCCGAGGTTCGCTCGAGCTCGCGGACGAGGTCTTCGACCAGCGCCGCGGGGGGCGATATACCGTCGTGCGACAGGCTGATCTCGATCTCCCTGCTGAGGCGCCCGAGGGTCGTAAAGCCAAGCGAACCCGCCGCGCCGGCGAGGCCGTGGGCGGTCTTTCTGAGCCCGGTAAGATCGCCTTCTCCCAGCGTCCTGTTGAGTTCCTGCACGCGTCCGGGAATGGATTCAAGAAACATCCCGTACAGTTCCTTAAAGAAGCCGTGGCCCGTTTTAAGAATACCCGTTACGATTTCCGTATCCACGAACCCCTCGCCGTGCCCGGCGGCCGTCTCGCCCGCGCGGTAAGCGCTTCCAAGGACCACTCGCTTCATAAGCGCGTCGAGCTTTTTCCAGTCGATCGGCTTCGCGATGTAGTCGTCCATGCCGGCGGCTATAAAGCGCTCCCGGTCGCCTTTAAGGGCATGGGCGGTCATGGCGATGATGGGGATGCGCCGGTTGATGCGGGGGTCCCTGTTCTCGCGGACGAACCGGGTCACCTCGATGCCGTCCATATCGGGCATCTGGACGTCCATAAGCACGAGGTCGAAGACGCGCGTTTGCAGGAGCGAAATCGCCTCGCGCCCTCCCGGAGCGACGCTTACCGAATGTCCCATCCTGGTGAGATACTCGCGCGCCATGATCTGGTTTATCTCGTTGTCCTCGGCCAGAAGTATCCGCAGGCGGACGCCGTCGCCGTGTATCGCGCCCTCGGCCGACGGCCGGCTGAGGGCTGTTTTTACGTTCTTGCCGGCGGCCATTTTGAGAAGCGCGCTGAAATAAAATGTGCTTCCCCGGCCGGGTTCGCTCTCTACGCGCATCTCCCCGTTCATTTTCAACGCGAGCTCCCTGCAGATCGCCAGCCCCAGCCCGGTGCCGCCGTGCGCCCTTCGGGTGGAGCTGTCGGCCTGCGTGAATTTTTCGAAGATGGAGTGGTGCATTTCGGCGGGGATCCCTATGCCGGTGTCTTCCACCGAGAGGACGAGCAAGACTAAATCCGCGGTTTCACTCCCGGTGTTTCCCTGCTCGCTCGGCCCCGGGCGCGTCACTTCGAGCCGAACCGTGATCCCTCCGCGCTCGGTGAACTTGACCGCGTTGCCGATGAGATTGATGAGAACCTGCCGGAGCAGACCGGGATCGCCGAGGAGCAGATCGGGTGTTCCGGGGGCTATGTCCGTCAGGAGGGTAAGACCTTTTTTTTCGGCCTGAACGCGCATCATCTCCGCTGTTTCCGCAACGAGCGCGCGCGGGGAAAATTCAACCTCGTCGATTTCCAGGCGGCCCGCCTCGATGCGCGCCAGATCGAGAATGTCGTTGATGATTCCCAGAAGAGAGCGGGCCGCGGAGAGGGACATGTTCAGGTAGCCCCGCTGCGTTTCGCTGAGCTCCGTGTTGAGCGCGAGCTCGGTCGTGCCGATGATGGCGTTCATGGGCGTGCGGATCTCGTGGCTCATAACGGCCAGAAACTCGCTCTTGGCGCGGCTGGCACGGTCGGCCGCCTCGCGCGCGAGGGCGAGCTGTTCCTCGTGTTCCCTGAGC
>CAZEAH010000510.1:0-2726 GCA_964510075.1 uncultured Leptospirales bacterium
GAGCCACAGCACGACGAGCTGAAGCAGGTCGGTGTAGATATCGGCTTTGATTCCCCCGAACACGGTGTAGGTGAGCGCGATCGCGGCGATGAGGACGATGGACGGACGGATGTCGAGGCCCAGAAACGCCCCCGCTACATAGGAGGTCGCCAGAAGGACCACTCCGGCGCCGAGAGAACGGCTGACGAGGAATACCAGGGCGAGCGTGTGCCGGGCGGTTTTCCCGAAGCGGTGTCCGAGGTATTCATATATGGTCGCTCCGCCGAGCCGCGAATAGGCCGGAAGAAGCACCGAGGCGATGAAGAGCATGGCCAGCGGCACGGCGAGCTCGTACTGCAGCCATCGGAGCCCGCCGCCGGCCTTCAGGGCGATGAAGGCCGGCGCGCCGACCAGGCTTATGGCGCTCACCTGGTTCGCCGCAAGGGACGACCCTGCCAGCCAGAACGGGATTTTCCTTCCGCCCAGGTAATAATCCGTCTGGTCTTTCTGCCGCCGGCCGACCAGGTAGCTCATTCCGATGACGAGCGTCGTGATCGACGCGATGATCGTCCAGTCGAGTATGTTCATCGCCGCTCCCATTCCGGATTTCCGGTCGCGCCGGAGCGCTGACCGCCGGGGAAAAATTACTTTGCACGCTTTCGCTGGAATACTAGACTGCACGGACGATGACCGGAGTATGCACCTGATCGGCATGAACGTCCAGTATTTTCGGAGGACCTGATGAACGCGTATATCTCGACGGGGATCGAGTATATTCTCGAATGGAGTATACCGCTTTCCATAATCGCGGGCGCGCTTGCGTCCGGATGGATATTCCACAGGATGGTGCTCAGGCGTATCGCCCGCGTGCTGCCCGCCGCCGGCTGGGAGCCGGGGAGGGTGATAATCGACGCCGTCAGGCGCATGACGATATTCTGGTTCCTTCTGGCGGGCGTCTATGTCGCCGCGCTCAGTATTTCCCCGAAAGAGGCGACGCTCGGATTGATCCGCACATGGGTGACGGTGTTCGCCATTTTCAGCGTAACGGTCGTTGTCTCGCGCGCGATGGTGGGGATCATCGACGCGTACGCGAAAAAATCTGAAGGGGTGCTGCCTTCGACATCGATCTTCTCGAATATCGCGCGGGCGGTCGTCTTCATCGTCGGTATCCTCGTCGTTCTGCAATTTCTCGGCATATCGATCGCCCCCATACTGACGGCCCTGGGCGTCGGCGGCCTTGCCGTAGCGCTCGCGCTTCAGGACACGCTCTCCAACCTTTTCGCGGGACTTCAGATCATCGTGTCCAGGCAGATACGTCAGGGGGATTACGTCGAGCTCGACGCGGAACGGCGCGGGTATGTGGTCGACATAAGCTGGCGCAATACGACGATAAGGGGCCTTGGCAACAACCATATCATCATCCCCAATTCCACGCTTGCAAACGCGGTCGTGGTAAATTATCATCTTCTCGAAGCGGACATTTCGGTCGTGGTGCCCGTCGGCGTGGCCTACGACAGCGACCTGGAACAGGTCGAGCGGGTGACCCTCGAGGTGGCGTCCGAAATACAGCGCACTCTGCCCGGCGCGGTGGAGGAATTCGAGCCCATGGTGCGTTTTGGCGGCTTCGGCGATTCGGCGGTCACCTTCAACGTCATCCTTCGCGCCAGGGAATACGTGGAGCAGTTCATGATCCGGCACGAGTTCGTAAAAAGGCTGCACCGTCGTTTTGCCGCTGAGGGTATCGAGATTCCGTTCCCGATACGGACCGTGTACATGAAAGAAAGCTTGAAAAATAAATGATCGGCTGTACACTAAGTGCAATAAATATACACTTATATTAGGATATTCCAATGTACAATATATTGATGCACTCAGACGAGGTCTCCCGTGTGGAATACGATCCCAACCACCCCTTCAAGCCGGGAAGGGGGAAGCAGCTCCTTGACCTCCTCAAGCGTCATAATCTTATATACGAGGACAACCAGAAGGTCATAAGCCCCCAGCCGCTCGACGAGAGCCTGCTGCTGCTGGCGCACACGCGGTATTACATCGACCTCTTCAAGCGCGCCGACGAGGGGGAATTTTCGCTCGAGATGCTCGAGGCTGGCCTGGGAACGGGGGACAATCCCATTTTCCGCGGGATGTACCGTTTCGCGCTCGTCACCTCGGGCGGTACCTGGCAGGGGGCGCAGATGCTCGACGCAGGGGAGGCGCGCTTCGTCTTCAATCCCATCGGGGGTTATCACCACGCGGGGAAGAACCACGCCGGGGGCTTCTGCTACGTCAACGACATCGGAATCGCCATAATGGACCTCATTAAAAAGGGACGGCGGGTCGTATACATAGACATCGACGTGCACCACGGTAACGGCGTGCAGGACCTCTTCTACAAGGATGACCGTGTGCTGAAGATCTCCATCCACGAATCCGGGATGACGCTCTATCCATGGAGCGGTTTCCAGAACGAGATAGGCGCCGACGCCGGCAGGGGCTACAACGTCAACATTCCTCTTCTGAAAGGTACCGACGACGAGGTCTACGTAGAGGCTTTCGAATCGGTCGTGCCGCCGCTCGTAAAGGCCTTCGCTCCGGACATCGTGTTCGCGCAGATCGGCGGCGACGTGCATAAGGAAGATCCGCTCGCCCACCTTCGCCTCACCTCGAACGGGTACAAGCGGGTCATCCAGATCATCAACGAGCTCTCCCCTAAAATCATGGCCACGGGCGGAGGCGGGTATAACGTGTAC
>CAZEAH010000511.1:0-2711 GCA_964510075.1 uncultured Leptospirales bacterium
TCGCTTATACCGCCTGTAGGAATGAGCCCGAAGCGCCTGGTTTTAAAAGGGGCGGTTACCGCGTCGATATACCTGGCGCCGCCGAGGACACCGGCCGGAAATAGTTTGATTATCTCGCAGCCGATTTTAAGAGCCTGGTTAAGCTCCGAAGGGGTGACGATGCCTGGAATGAAGCTGACATCGACCGCGGAAGCGTATTCCACTACCTCAACGTCAAGACACGGCGCCACGAAGAACGTGGCCCCCGCGTCCGCCGCTTTTTTAAGCGATTCGACGGAAAGTACGCTTCCCGCCCCTACCGTCACGCCGGGGAGCGTTCGCGCAATCTCTCGGATGCAGTCGAAGGCCGCCTCGGTACGCAGGGTTACTTCCACGAGGGGAAGCGACGCCTCTTCGAGTAAACCCGCCGTCCTGACGGCGTTTTTCGTATCTTCGAAAACCGCCACGGGAACTATTTTCGCTTTACGGATAAGCTCCCTGATCCGGGCATCCATGACCGCGCGCCTATATATTCATCCTCGGATAGCAGAGTTCCACCTGGTTGCCATCCGGATCGAGGAAGACAACTGACTTACCCCCTCGGAGATTCTCGGGGCCGAAGACGATGGTTATATCGTTTTCGCGAAGCTCGTCGACCGCGTCGTCAAAATCTTCCTCGTCGATGAAGAGGCTGATATGGTTTTTCGTGCCCTGCTGGTTCGCGTATCCCTCGATCTCAAAGAGGCCGATCATAATCTCGCCGACTTTTATAAATGCCTCGCGGGCGTTGCTCATCTTTTCGACGACCTCGAAATCGAACAGCTCCCGGTAGAATTCTATCGAGCGATCGAGATTCGATACCGTGATCCCGATATGGTCTATGCTTTCAATAACTATCATCATTCCCTCTCAGTTCGGTGAATATGCCCCTCGCTCCGGACCATTGAAACGTCGCGCGGGCAGACGGACAGATCACCGGCGGGGCCGGATTCTTCGATCATGTCTGATTTTGAGGTACACCCCTCATTTTTTTATGTCAATCATTATTGGGCGACGGAGGTTAAAAAGTTCCATTATGTCTCGCCGGTTCCGCGCGGAATGTGGACGCCGGGTATATTCACCAGCGCCGGGCGATACGACATCGGTGCCTGAGCATATATATTTTAATTGAAAAATTTGGGCGGTTCTGGTATGCAGTACCCTCGTTTTCCGCATGGCTAGCCGGAGGGGTATTCTCACATGGCCGTCATCTCGGCGCGCAGTCGGGCCGTCGGCTTTTTCGAATAAGCGAAAAAGACATCGATGGAAAATAACACCCTACCCGAGAACCTTCGCATCGAAGGCATAAAAATCGATCTGAAGAGCGTCAAGCCCGGAACCGTTTACAGTCATAACGTGTATGACGAATTCGGCTCTCAGGTCGTCGCGGCCAATTCCCCTCTTACGGAACAGATGATTCGCTCATGCCTGGAGCGGGGACTGCGCTATCTGTATTACAGTAAATCCTTCGACGCGGGCACAAACCCCGCCGGACTCGACCTGAGCAGGAACGCGGTTTCACTCGAAACTCAGGCACGCGCGAAAGAAACATCGAAAGCCATCCTCGACGAAATCGCGGAGCGGCTCCATATGGGGCAGGAAATCGACATCTCCCGCGCGAAGATAAGCCGTTCCAAGGAGCTTATCGAGGGGATCATCGACGAGGTGGCGCAGAGCGACGACGCGGTGCTTGTCACGCTCAAGGAGCTCAAGAACTACGACGAGTATACTTTCGTGCATTCGGCGAACGTCGCGGTCATCGCCTCGACGCTGGCCGTCCGCCTCGGCTACAGCCGCGACCGCACCATCGAAATCGGGGTGGGCGGCCTTCTGCACGACATCGGCAAAGCCATAGTGGGATACCGCATCGTGAACAAGCCCACCGAGCTCACGGTGCAAGAAATCAAGAGCCTCATGGAGCATCCCCATTACGGTTACAAGATAGCCGAAAACAACAGGAACATCACCAGGTTCCAGAAGCAGACCATCCTCTTCCATCACGAGCGCCCCGACGGAATGGGATACCCCTTCGGTTTCGACCATCAGGGCTTTATCGAAAAGGTCCCCAAGGACGTGCGGCTTATAAGCATGTGCGACGCCTTCAGCGCCCTCACCACCGAGCGGGCCTACAAGCCTGCGTATACCCAGAAGCGCGCGCTGCGCATCATGCAGAACGGGGTGCACGCGCCCTTTAAAAAGCACTCGCAGTTCATCTACGACGATTTTCGGGATTTCATCAAGGGGATCGGATTCATGATCAATATGGGCGACTACATCTTCGAGGCGGAGGAAATGATACGGCTGAACACCGGCGAGATCGCCCGAATCCTCGAGCTCAGAAAGAACAACTCCCTCAATCCCATAGTGCGGCTGCTGACCGACAAGAAGCTTCAGCCGCAGAAGCGCGAGATCATCATCGACCTGGAAAACGATTTCTCGGTCTACGTGGCGAACATCCTCGACAAAACCTCAGTCGACACGCACATGCTCTCCCTGCGCACCGTCTAGCATTCTTTATTCCACCGTAACGCTCTTGGCGAGATTGCGCGGCTGGTCCACGTCGCACCCGCGAAGCACGGCGATGTGATACGCAAGAAGCTGCAGGGGCACCACGGTTAATAGCGGCGAGACGATTTTCTTTGTGGGCGGCACGTAGATCACGTGTTCCGCGAGCGAGCCGATCTCATCGTCCC
>CAZEAH010000512.1:0-2710 GCA_964510075.1 uncultured Leptospirales bacterium
AAGAGAGCGGCCGATCCCAGCCCGTAGGCCGCGAATACACGCCTGGCCGGTTTGCGCGAGAACGCGAGTATGCCGGCGAACAGCATGCAGCTTGCCGAGAAGCGGACGACCCAGGGCTTGGTCCATGCTCCGGGAAAGGTATGGTGGGGGTTGCGCTCCATGACGTAGATGGTCGCCGCCCTGAGAGAATCGACCGTCGCGCTGTCCGCGAGGTACTGTCCCGCCGCGTAGAGGGCGGGCACGGCCGTCAAGAGAGCGAGGGGTGCGGAGAAGAGTAACTCTTTGATATTATCCCGGTGGCTCCTGAATGAAAAGAGCATCGCCACAGCGAGGCTGAAGGCCGCATAGATGCCGACAAGGATATGGAACGAGGCCGCCAGTCCGGCGAGGAGGAACATGGGCCTGTAGCGCCGGTGCGCCAGGGCGACGAGCGCACCGAGCGCGCAGGCATAGGCAAAGCTCTTGGTTTCGAGCCCGCCGAGCATCCATTCGCGGGCGACGAGCGATTGGAAAAGAACGAAGAGCACCATGGCCGGAATGACGAACAGGACATGTATCTTCAGGGTGCGCGCTGCCTTCTCCACGACGATCGCGAAAATGAAATATATCAGGATCCGCCCCGCTATTGAGAGGATATACAGCGGCAGCACGCGGGCGACCATGCCAAAGATGGCGTTGAAGACCAGCCGGTAGCCGATATGCTGGTTCAAGAACCAGTCGCCGGGGATCCACGACGGGTCCCCGAAGTGCCGGGCCTCGACGAGCACGACGTTCTCGTTGACGCCGAGAATGTTTTTCAGGAGAAGATTGAGGATGAGCATGATGAAGACGGCCAGAAAAACGGAGCGCTTCCCGATGAACTCCCGGAGGGCACGGCCACGGCATGATTTAAACGCCATTTGGCCCTCGCAGATACCGCGCGTTGAGCTTGATGACATCCCGCTTAAAGTCGCGGGAGAATTTCATAAACCTGACAGGATGGTAGTTTTATTCAGGCGCGGATAGCTGCCATAAAAAATCAATTAAAAAACCGGCCGGGATGTATATCTCTCCCGGAGAGGTGAATACGTTGAGATGGGGATTGCCACGCCCTGAAAGGTCGGGGCGCGCAATGACAGGATATTTCGGGCGCACTGTCATCGCGAGGAGCGCAGCGACGCTGCGATTCCATATATTCATTGACAGGAAGCCGATTATCTCATTTTACTGATGTGATCCGTAAGGCGATTGCACACGGAATCGTTGCCTTCCCGGAACGATTGTGCTCCGCCGAGCCTGAGAAACGGGGCCGTTTGGCAAACGCGGTAAATAGTAATACACAGGGTGTCTGCTTGGATACGCCATTAAAAAAAACATTCGATATAGACCTGGCCAGGGCCTCGCTCATCGCGAGGGAAAAGAGAAAAGCCCTGCTTCGGCGCACACGATGGGAACAGGCCAAAAAGGACTGCGAGCGTATTATAGACCACCTCATTAAAAAATATAATCCTGAAAAAATATATCAATGGGGATCGCTTCTGACGCCTGAACGCTTCACGGAGATCTCCGATATCGACATCGCGCTGGAGGGGCTTGCGGGTCCCCTGGACGGGCTTGCGGCCCTTGCTGACGCCGAGGCGATGACCGATATACCGGTCGATATCGTTGAGCTCGAGAGGGTGCACCCCGCGCACGCGCGAAGCATACGGGAGAGGGGGGTGCTGGTGCATGAAAGAGCTTGAGTCGATAAAACTCCTGATCGCGCAGATTGATAAGCACCTGGCGATCCTGGACGAGATTTTCGACGAACTTGGAAAGGCCATCGACGATGATGTGCGTTTGCTGGGAAGGACCAACCGGACGGCCCTGATGGTGGCCTCCATAATCGAGAGCTATTATACCTGTGCGGAGACCGTTTTTTTCAGGATATCGCAATATTTCGAGAACAACCTCGTCGAGGGGCGATGGCATAAGGACCTCCTGGAGCGAATGACGCTGGAGGTGGAAGCGATGCGCCCCCGGGTGGTGTCGGATTCCGTCGGCGAAGACCTCGCCGAGCTGCTGCGCTTCAGGCATTTCAAACGGTATTATCACGGGTTCGCGTACGACTGGGAAAGGCTTGATTCGCTTATCGCCCGTGTAAAGCGCCTCCACGACCCCTTGCGGCGCGATCTGCGCTCTTTCCGCGGGTTTCTTTCAAAGATATGATATGAATATCCGCATGATCACCTCTCACTCTTGATGTGTTTATCTGAAATCAACCAGGGCTTTATAATCCTTGAGAATTAATCTTCGGCCATTTTCTTTTAAACAGCGATTATTGTATCGATAGACGTGTTGTTGAACTCGGAGATATCCCGGCGTACTTCCGCGTGCGGTGGGGGACAACGGCGCGCTTGACGGGGTATGAAACAAAGTCAATTTAAAACGGACGGAGATCTACATCTCCCCCGTTTTATCTGCTTGACACATGCGTATCCGGCGGGAAAACCTTTGCCCGTGAGCCATTAACGACGGGAGACGATCATGCTCCAGCGTTTGCTGAAATTCGGTTTCGGTCTGATCGGCATCGAGCCGGGCGAAGCCGTCATCCAGTTTTTCACCTTTTCGATCATCGGCGCGATCGGCACGTGCGTCGACCTCGCGTGCGTGTATCTGGCCTACGACGTCGCGGAAATACCGTTTCGCGGAGCCCGTGTGGTCGGGTTCGTCGTGGCGCTCACGACCAATT
>CAZEAH010000513.1:0-2708 GCA_964510075.1 uncultured Leptospirales bacterium
CGTCGGCACCATCAACGGCACCTCAATGGTAAAGGACGGCCAGACCGTCATCGTCGACGCACTGCACGGAAAGGTCATAATCGACCCCACCCCTGAACAGATAGACGAATACACCCGGTATCAGGAGGACCTTGTCCTCCTCGACGCTGAGCTGGCAAAGCTCACCCACCTCCCGGCCACGACGCTGGACAACGAGGTGTGCCACATTTACGGAAATATCGAGATACCGGAAGAAATGAAGATGATGAAGGACCATGGAGCGCAGGGCATCGGACTGTACCGCTCCGAATTTCTCTTTCTCGACCGCTCCCTTCCGGACGAGGAGAAACAGTTTAACGCCTACAAAAAGGTCCTGGAATTCTTCAATCCCATGCCGGTTACCATCCGCACCCTCGACGTCGGCGGCGACAAGATTTACGCCTACAACAAGACGGTAAAGGAGCGCAACCCTTTCCTGGGCTGCCGCGCCATACGCTTCAGCCTCGAGAACGAATCGCTGTTCCGCACCCAGCTTCGCGCCATTCTGCGCGCGAGCGTGTACGGCAACACCAGGCTCATGTTCCCGATGATATCCACCGTGGAAGAGATCATCAAATCGCGTGCCATTCTGTACGAAACCATGGATGAGCTCCGCCGCGAGAAGAAGGAATTCGATCCCGACATCCCCATAGGGATAATGATAGAGGTGCCGTCAGCCGCGATCAACGCCGACCGGCTCGCGGCGCATTCCGATTTCTTCTCGGTGGGGACCAACGACCTTGTTCAATACACCATCGCGGTGGACAGGCTCTCCGAAAAGATCGCGTATCTCTACAATCCGCTCAATCTCTCGGTACTGCGCCTGCTCAGGCACATCGTCGACGCATCGAAAAAATACGAAATTCCGCTTTCCATCTGCGGCGAAATGGCGGGCGAGCCGCGCTACACGATTCCGCTCCTCGGACTCGGATTCAGGAATTTTTCCATGGGAACGGCCTTCATGTATCAGATCAAGCGGATAATCCGCTCGGTGAAGATAAACGAATGCGAGGAGCTGGTTGAAGAGATGATGAAGCACGACGTCACCGAGGAAATAGAAAAAATCCTGCTCGACTACCTGGGCCGGAAATTCCCCACCATGCTTTTCTGAACCATCCCCGATGAAGCTCTACCGACAGCTGGCGGAATATTATTTCGCCATAGAGAGCAACCACCGGGACATCAACGACGACGTCGAGCTTATCCTTTCCCTTCTTGCCGGAAAAACCGGCCCGACGCTCATCGATCTCGGATGCGGCACCGGCGAACACCTCGCACTGCTCTCCCGGCGCGGTGTCCGATGTACTGGAATCGATTCGAGCGCCGACATGCTGCGTATTGCGCGACTGCGCTTTCCGTCAGGTATTGAATTCGCCGAAAAGAACATGCTGAAATTCGATTACTTCGAGTCATTCGACATTGCCGTTTCGCTGTTTGGCTCTTTCAATTATATAATCGAGGACGGAGACGTCGATCGGGTGTTCTGGAACACATGGAGGGCGCTCGTCCCGGGAGGGTCGGGCCTGTTCGAAATATGGAACGCGGTACCGGTGCGCCGGATCGAGAAGAAGGACATGGACCTGGTGTCGCGCACGTCGTACGGGGAGGCCACAATCGAGCGCCACCGCGGCTTCGCCATTCACAGTACCCGGGGCAGGACGGTTGTGGACGTCAACTACAGCTACACGATCTCCCGTGGCGGGGCCGTCGAAACGCTGAGGGACCGGCACGTAATGCGCGCCTTTACCATCGACGAAATTTCGGCATTCATCACCGGAAACGGCTTCGAGATAAAAAACCTGTATTCCAGTTCCCGCGGCGAGCCCTACAGGGAGACGTCCAATAAAATACTCATCCACTTCGCCAAAGCCTGAACGCGCAAAGGGCGCCCGCTTGACAGGCGCCCTTTTAAAGCATCAACCATCGCCGCGCGTTTCAGGCCTGCACGGTGTCCTCCTGTTTCCAGTCGCCGTTTTCGGTTGAATCGGCTTTTTCGGCGTCCATGGTCTCCTTCCACTTGTCGTAGAGCATCTTTGTCGTTTCCGGGTCCTTGAAGAAGGCCTCGGGGCTTTCGAGCGCCAGGAAGAGCACTTCCTCCATACTGCTCACCGGATGGAAGACCATGAGCTTGCGCACGTATTCAGGAATCTTCTCCAGGTCCTTTTCGTTCTCCTTGGGGATGATAACGTGCTTTATGTCGGCCCTGTGGGCCGCCAGAACCTTCTCCTTGAGCCCGCCTATCTGGAGCACTTTGCCGCGAAGGGTAATCTCCCCCGTCATGGCCACGTCGCAGCGCACCGGAATATTGGAAAGGAGCGAGGCCATCACCACCGCCATCGTAATACCCGCCGACGGACCGTCCTTCGGTATCGCCCCCTCCGGTACGTGCAGGTGAATGTCGTTACGCTTGATGGTGTCTTCCTTGATGGCGAAAAACTGCTGGTTCGCCTTCACGTATGTGAAGGCCGCGCGCGCCGACTCCTGCATAACGTCACCGAGTTGTCCGGTAAGCATAAGCGTGCCCTTTCCCTTGATGAGAGAGGCCTCCACCTGAAGTATGTCGCCTCCAACCTCGGTCCATGCCAGGCCGTTCGCCAGGCCAGCCTCGTTCTTCAGCTCCTTCTTTCCGTACTTGAACTTCTTGGCGTCGAGATATTCAACGATTGCGGCCTCGTCGAGCACCTTACGAT
>CAZEAH010000514.1:0-2706 GCA_964510075.1 uncultured Leptospirales bacterium
GCCCATTCATTGTTAAAATCCGCGACCAGAAGCGTACGGCCGAGCAGGGAGGAAATGCTTTCAGCGAGCAACAGGGAGTGGAGGCGCATCGTGAGTTCTGTTCCGAAGAAATCCCTGCGCGAAAGCGGAAGGTAATCGAATATATCCGGGCCGAGCGCTCCAAACAGTCCGGCCCTCCGCCGTTCGGCCGGGGCGAAAAGGGCCTGAATGGATCTGCTGTACGGCGACTGTTCTTTCGTCCTGTGGAGGGATGAAAGCGATTCGTGAAAAAGCCTGCTGTGGGTAATAATTCCGGGCATTCTATTCGTACGGGCTCCGCGAACGAATATACAATATCGCTGTCGGCGGTACGTCAAATAAAAAAAGCATGCCCTTTAAAAGCATGCTTTTTCGAATTAGAGGAAAACGCTCCTATCATTTGATCGGGTGACATCCCGCTCCGGTACACATGGGATTCTTGTTTACCAGCGCTAATCCATAACCCTTTTTCTTATCAATTTTGGCGGTGGTGTGGCAGTAGGCGCAGTTGATCATCTTGCCGTCTTTTTTCAGGCCCTTGTGCTTTTTTTGAATCTCCGGATTCGCCAAAGCGACAGATGTCATGCAGAACAACACCAGCAGAACCATGTATCCGATCTTTTTCATTCCGGTGCTCCTCGTTATAAAAATGTGCAGTCTTGATTTCATCGGTGCCGAGTATCACCGATTTGCCCGTCTCCGTCAATTATTTTATTAGGCTTGCCCCCGCCGGTTCCAGCCTGTGTCGGGGTACAGGGACTAATACATGTCTTTAAGCGGTAGTATAAAGACCCTGAGCCCTGCGCCGGGGAACCTCTGCCTGAGAGTGCGTATCTCTTCTGCCAATGCCGCCTCCTGCTTCCTGTCGGCCGCGATCATAATACAGTTGTTTACGCCGGGCCAGATATGCGTGCCGAGATGAGGCTCCCCCTCTCCCTCGCCGTGGACCCCCGAGAAGCGGGTATAGCCGCACCCGATGCGCCGGGCGATCTCGACCATCTCATCGTCGACCGCGTTGCTGTAAACGATGAACATGAGGTTCATTGCGTCACCTTTTCCCTGTAAAGCGGTTTCTTATTCTGGCGGACAGGTCCTCGAAAAGCGAGTATACCACGGGAATGAAGATCAGCGTGAATATGAATGACGAACTCAGTCCGCCCATCACGGTGCGGGCAAGGGGCGCCGATAGCTCGGAGCCCTCGCCGTAGCCGAAAGACATCGGGATGAGAGCGAGAATTGTCGTGAACGTTGTCATGAGGATCGGTCGAAGCCTTTTACTTCCCGCCTCGATGAGGGCATCGTGCGTCGACAGCCCGCGCGCCTTGAGGATGTTCGTGTAATCGACAAGGACTATGGAGTTATTGACCACGATACCCGAAAGCATGAGTATTCCCATGAACGACACCACATTGAAGGTAGTGCCGGTGAGGAAAAGGAACAGCATCACACCGAAGATGAGGGTCGGCACGGAGAACATGATGACGAAGGGATATGCGTACGATTCGAACTGGGCGGCCATGATGATGTAGATGAGCACTATTGCGAGTGCCAGCGCGAGCGCGAGGTCCCTGAATGACTCCTGCATGTCTTTGTATGCTCCGGCTATCTGGACGTAAAAGTTGCGAGGTTTGGGAATGGTGTCGATCTTCGCCCGGATGTCGCGCACGACCGAATTGAGGTCGCGCCCCTCGGCCTTGCAGTTGATGAACACCACGCGTTCCTGCTTTTTCCGCTGGATTGTGGAGGGACCGCTGGAGGATTTTATGTCGATAATGTTGCCGAGCGGTACCGATGGGCCGACGGGTGTGCGGACCATGAGCGAACGAATATCGTCGAGGCTCTTTCTGTCTTCTTCCCTGAGGCGGACGAAAATATCGTATTCCTTCCCCTCGTAGCGGTAAATCGATGCGACCTTCCCGGCGACATTATCTTTTATGAGATTCGCGACGTACGAGGCGTTAAGGCCCATTTTGGAGGCCTTCTCGCGGTTGACTTCTATAAGGAGCTCGGGCAGACCCTCCTCGCGGCTTATCTCGGCGTCCTTCAGGCCGGGTATGTCCGCAATGGCTTTCTGTATCTGAATGCTGTAGTCCCTGGCCTGGTCGAAATCGTAGCCGTATACCTCTATCGAGATCTGCGCCCCGCCTCCCAGTGAAAGCCCCTGGCTCTGGACCGCGAAGTTGAAGGTGAGTCCGGGTACGTCCGCGACGGCCCTGCGGACGGCCTCGCGGATCGCGCGCTCGGACCGGTTGCGCTTTGAAATGGGCACAAGGCGCAACTCGACTTTCGCGGTATGGTCGGTGGTTTCCCCGAAGGCCGCCGCAAAGCCCTCCCCGTACCCCGCGCGGATGCTCACCACACGGTATTCGCCGCGGTCGACCACTTTCTGTATCCGCTCCTCGACCATTCGCATCACACTTTCGGTAGTGTCGAGGTTTGTTCCCACCGGAAGTTTAGCGATGAAGGTAACCTGTTCCTGGTCCTGTTCGGGCATGAACTCCATACCCGCGAGAGGGATGAGCGCGATCCCGGCGATGACGGCGACGCCGGTGTACACCACGACACGCCGGCGGTGTGCGAAGGCCCAGCGGATGACGCGGGTGTAAAAGGACTCAAGGCCTGTAAACCGGCCCTCGCTCCAGGCAAACACGGTGTTCAGAAAGGCCGTTCGCCCGGTGTGGCGAACGG
>CAZEAH010000515.1:0-2700 GCA_964510075.1 uncultured Leptospirales bacterium
GGTTTAATCTCCCCCACGCAGGCCCCACTCGACATCATCCCGGACAAACTGTTCCATTAATTCGATCCGATGGGAGTCGACATACCGCTGGAGCGCATCGGACATCAGAGTATCGATATTCGGCGCCCAGCCGTCATCAACAAGCTTCTCAGCCTGCCGTAACAGCATATCTGGAATTCGCATGGTTACCGGAGTTTGCATGGTATACCTCAGATAGTAATATAATCCATAAAACCTGAATTCGCAATCGTTTTTCCAGCCCCTCAGTCCATCAGCGAGACGATGGTGCGCCTGAGCGCCGTCACCGCCGCGGGGTGGTACATGATGAGCACATCCGCCCCGGCGTAGAGGAGCGAGGTGGCCGTGGCGAGCTCCCACATCGCCGCGCGCCGCTCGAGATCGCCCCATGCCGGGAAGTCGGCCTCCTCCGCGCGCAGTTCCTTTATCTTCGCGCACTCCTGTCCCGGTGAGACGATCATGGGACAGGCCAGCATCGCGTCGCCGGAAAGCGCGGTGAGTCTGATGCGCTCCATCACCGAATAGGTGTATTCCAGCCCGTAGCCCATTGCGCCGGTCATCGGGTCGATCACGATGCGATCGGCGGGCACGCTCATGCCGGCAAGGAGGATGTTGAGCTGCTTGGCGATGTTCACGTCGATGGGGCTCTGCGCCACGAGCGTGTGGCCGTAGCCGACGGCCGCGCCGGCGATGGTGCGGTAATTGTCCTGTTCCACCCAGTTGAGGAGAAGGTTCTCGCCCGCGCAGCCGCGCGCGATCTCCTTCATCACCTCGTTCATGGTCTCGTAGTGGCTGTGGCCGGTGACGATGAGCGGGACCTCCACCGCGGACAGCACCTCTTTCACCAGCGCGAGCGCCTCCTTCGGCGTTCTGCCTCCCCGCTCTGGATGGGTGCCGTCCAGGCGCACCGAAATACAATCGGCCCCGTATTTCTCCACGCACAAGCGCGCCATCTCGGCCGGCCGCTCCAGAAGGCCGCCCCAGAGCTTTCGAAGCACCGATGGATACTTCTCGCTCACCGTATCGAAGACCTCCATGGCGACCAGCGGACGGTTGGGCATGGCCCCCTCCCAGTGATGGAAGGGCATGCAGTCAGCGCCGCCTATAATGTGGGTGATGCCGCGCGTTCCGCCCTCTGCGCGCGTCGCGCCGAGCTTTACGGCGGTGACCGGAATCTCCGCCTTCTCCTTCCTTACCGGAAACGCGCTGATCGCGCGCACGCGCTCGCGCGCCGATCGCGCCGGTTTCTTCGCCTCGACCGGCGGGGCGGCGGGCTTTGCGTCGGTCCTCCCCGCGGGCTCCACGCCGAGGAACCGGCTCTGCAAAACGCCGATGATGTCGCCGACCACCTCCTTCGTAATGGAGGCGCGCAGCTCCTCGCGCACACTGGTTAAAATTTCATTTTTTATCGACGCGATCGCGTCCGCTGTGAGCGCGACCGGTTCGCTCTCTCCTCTCGTCGCGGGTTCCGGCCGGGTCTCCAGGTCCTCCTTTCGCGTTTCGACGACGACCGCGGGTGTGTATTCCATGTCCGCGCGCGATTCGGCGTGGCCCGCCATGTCGTTCATGGCCAGCGCCGGGTGCCCGACGCGCTCCATATACGCGCGGACCTCGCGCGCGTCGATCGCGATCGATTCGTCGGCGATCATCTCCATCATCCCGGGAACGCCCTGCTCGTTGAAACGCTTATTGAGATCCTCGGCCAGGGCCTCCTTTAGCTCGCGCGTCATCCACGTTATGCGCCGGTGTCCGCCTTCGGCGAAGAGGAACTTGCGCGAGGCGAGAAACACCTTGCCGCAGCCCATGAAGCCGGGCGTCTGCATCCCGCCACCGACCGTGCCGGCCAGTGTCGAGAAGCTCATGCCCACCGGGGTTTCGCCGGTGTACTCGCGGTTGACCGCCATCACGCCGTTCGTCTCGGGCACGTAGGCCAGGATCACCTCGAAGCAGCCGCAGCTCGTCATGGGGCGGTCCATGATGGAATAGGCGCAGAAGCTCTCGACCGTCTTGTGCGACTGCGGGTAGACGTAGTCGTTCACTCCCCGCCAGACGCCCTTTACCGGGTCCAGGCACTCACCCTTGGGCACGGGCTGGTTGGGGCCGGTCTCGTCGATCTCGTAGGCGGCCTTGCCGTCCAGCCAGTTGTAGGCGCCGCAGAGGCCGAGCCTCTCCGGCGTGATGACGCACACGTGGTTGGGCGCGAACGACTGGCAGAGCAGGCACGAGTAGAAGGTGTCGACCGATTCGTCGGTCATCGACTCGAGCCGCCGGTTGCGCTCCTGGTACACCGCGCGCGCCACGGCCACGCGCCGCTCGACCTCGGCGGCGTCGGTGACGAGCGTCACGCGCACCTTGTCCACGATGGCCGGGTAGTTCGCCAGGAACTTCGCGTGGATGATCTCGCCGTAGTGGCGCAGGCGCACGCCGCGCTCGAAGGCGCTTTTCGAGACGCGCGTCCACACGATGTCGCGCTGGCCCATGTGCCAGATGCCCTCCGCGCCGTTTATCAGGTGATGGATCTGCCGCTCGAGGATGGACTCGAAGTCCTGCTGCATCTTGCGCCCGGCCACCTCCACCCAGATGCCGAGCGGGAGCGCCGAGCCCGGATCTATCTCGTCGATGTCCTTTCCTATTATTTCGATCTCGCCGTCGTTCACGGCGTCCATCTCGACGGAGGTAACG
>CAZEAH010000516.1:0-2690 GCA_964510075.1 uncultured Leptospirales bacterium
CCCATTGAGGGATCGTCCGCAATACCCATGAAACCCGCCTCCAGAAGCGCGCGTGCCGCTTCCCGGTATCCATCCGGCAGCTTTACCGAACGGGTAGCCGGGTCGTAACTGCACCCCTCCCGATGTCCGGCAATGTTGGCCGGGAACACATAGTCGGCCGCGATCCGCCCGGCGCGGGAGATGGCCTGTTCGTAAGCGTCGCGATCAAACTGCCGGTAGCGCTGATACGTATCCATTCGTTCCAGTTCGAGGAACTCGAAAAGGTTGAATTGTATATCACGGTAATCCACTAAATAGCTCCGCATACCCTATTCCCCGGGATTATTTTCCCCCTTGTAAAACGACCGTATAAGCTTGAAGAACTCACCCGAAAATACCATGATGGTCTGGTTCCGGTTCTCGATACTAACCGCGCTCTCGAGAGAGGGGGCGGAGAGGTTATCGTCCAGCGCCCGCTTGGTCAGTTTCAGTCCGCCCGCGCTTTTCTCCGCCATCATCCTCGCGCATCCGAGCGCCTCCTCCATTAACCTGTCCCCGGGCACCACCCTTGTGACGAGACCCATGCGCTCCGCCTCCTCTGCACGCACTTTCCTTCCGGTGAGAAGGATCTCGGAAGCGCGCGACAGCCCCACCAGGCGCGGTAGCAGGTAGGAACAGCCCAGTTCCCCGCCTGAGAGTCCGATATTGATAAACGATGCAACAAAGTATGCCTCAGGGCTCGCAAAGCGGACATCGCTGGCCAGCGCCATGGAGAACCCGCCACCGGCGGCCGGCCCGTTTACGGCACTTATAACAGGCTGTGGGATTCTTCTCATGCGCAGAATCAGCGAGGCATAACGCTCCTGCACGATCTTCAGAAAGTTTTCAGGATCGGCGAAGGCCTGCGATTCCCTGAACACGACCGCGTCGTTAAGGTCGGCACCAGAGGAAAATCCCCTTCCGGCGCCGGTGATAACGAGCACCCTGATTGTATCGTCCCGGGACAGTGCCTCGAACAGCGCTTCGAATTCACTCAGCATTTCCATGTTAATCGCGTTTAGCTGTTCTGCCCGGCTCATGGTCACCACTCCGATACGCGGCTCACGCTCCTCAAACATAAGCGTTTTGAAATCCGGCACAATGGCGCTCATGCGGCTCCCTCTCTTTTTTTTCTGTCCATCTCCCGGAGGGTGCGGCGCATAATCTTGCCTATCGCGCTTTTAGGAAGCTCATCGATGAATTCAACCTTTGTGGGAACCTTGTAGGCGGCCAATTTCCCCTTGCAGAAGGAGATAACCTCCTCTTCCGTCAGCGTCACGCCAGGTTTCGTCACCACGAATGCCTTCACCGTCTCGCCCCGGTACGGGTCGGGCACGCCGATACAGCATGCCTCAAGAATGCCCGGATGTTCGAACAGCGTCTCGTCGATCTCCTTGGGATAGACGTTGAATCCGCTGGCGACGATCATGTCTTTCTTTCGGTCGGAGATGGTAAGATAACCCTCGCTGTCGAAGAACCCGATGTCGCCGGTGTAGAACCATCCGTCCTTCAGTGCCTGCGCGGTTTCTTCGGGCCGCTTGTAATAGCCGCTCATCACCTGCGGGCCTTTGATACAGATCTCTCCCGCCTCGCCCTGAGGCATCTCCCGTGTCCCCGACTCCAGGTCCACGATCTTCACGTCGGTATTAGGCAGAGGAACGCCCACGGTACCGATCTTCACCTTCCCGCCCCATGGCGTTGTAGTGGCGAAGGCCGTGTTCTCCGTGGCGCCGTAGACGTCGTATATGATAGCGCCGTGAAGCGTCCGCAGATGGTTGAGCGTCTCCTCGGGAAGCGGCGCAGCTCCACCGAAGTACCCCTTTATGAAAGAGAGATCCATCTTCCTGAATTTTTCTCTTGCAAGGAGCGCGGTGAAAATGGTTGGAACTCCCGGCAGAAATGTGGGCCTGTATTTCTCCAGCATCTCGATGATGACATCCGCATCCGGACGGGGCACCAGCGTACAGCACCATCCGTTCCAGATGGGAAGGTTCTGGCTCACCGAATAGCCGGCGGAATGGAAGACCGGGTATATACCAAGGAGGTTCTCCGGCGATCCTTTAAGGTCGGGGAACCAGGCGGAGAACACCTGCACAACTGACGAGATGTTCCCGTGCGTGAGCATCGCCCCCTTGCTGACACCTGTAGTTCCTCCGGTGTAGATAAGCGCGGCCAGCGCATCCCAGTCGGCCTTGTTCTCAACGGGAGCATCGGGGTAGCGTTCCATGAGATCCATGAATTCATATACGTCGCTCTGCGGCTCGACCTTCCTGTACATGCCCTTTTTTACAAGAGGGAAAAGCTGCTTCTTGGGAAAGGGGAGATAGTCGTTGATGTGGCAGGTTACTATGGACCTTATGCTCGTCTCCGCTTTGATCTTGAGAGCGCGCGGGAGCAAGAGGTCCAGCGTAACGAGGACAGTGGCGTCCGAATCCGCGAGCTGGTGTGTAAGCTCGCGCTCCGTGTAGAGTGGATTGTTCATGGCCGTCACCGCGCCCGCGCGGTACACCGCGTGGTTCGCGATCATCAGCTGCGGAATGTTCGGAAGGAGCATCGCCACCTTGTCTCCCTCCCGAACACCCATGTCAACGAGCGCCCTGGTGAACCGGTTAACCATTTTTTCCAGCTGCCGGTATGTGATTTTCGTGCCCATGTAGATAAAGGCCAGCCGG
>CAZEAH010000517.1:0-2684 GCA_964510075.1 uncultured Leptospirales bacterium
AGATCGACTGCCGCCAGTCGGCGGGTGAGGCGCCTTCGAGAATGGGGCGGAGGCGCTCTCCCGCAAGAGCGGTGTTGATCTCGAGCTCCCGGACGGTCATGAAACCGCCGTTGCGTGTACGTATGTAGATATCGCTCAGTATACCGAGTTTGGCCGAATCCATATGCCCAGCGTACGAACGGGCGTCCGAATGATCAACAAACAATTTACGGCGGGCGGTTCGTTCAGGGAACCGCCCGCCGGGGGAGGTGAATATTTCGGGCGATCGATGGATTTTTTTCCGCCAGATGTTTGCTTTTATTCCCCGGTCTGGAGATATTGTCTGTGATGTAATTGCGCGTCCGCATGCTCCGCCCGCGGCGCTGTAATCAGGATAGTATCATACATGCCCTTAGGTTTTCTTCCCATCACCCGCGATGAGGTCGATTCCCTCGGCTGGTCATGTGTCGACGTGGTTATCATCACCGGAGACGCGTACGTCGACCATCCGTCCTTCGGCGCGGCGGTGATCGGCCGCGTACTCGAGGCGGAGGGCTACCGGGTCGCCGTCCTCGCGATGCCCCCCTGGAAAACGCCCGGGGCCGCGGCCCTTTTCGGCAGACCCCGCCTCTTCTTCGGGGTGACCTCGGGCAACGTGGATTCCATGCTCGCGCGGTACACCGCTTTCAGGAAGGTCCGAAACGACGATCCGTACGCCCCCGGCGGAGCGGCCGGCGGCAGGCCCGAGCGGGCGGTGATCGTATATGCCAATATGATTCGCTCGGTTTTCCGGGACGTGCCGATCGTGCTCGGCGGCATCGAAGCCTCAATGCGCCGGTTCGCCCATTACGACTTCTGGAGCGACCGGGTGCGCCGTTCGATCATTCTGGATTCGCGCGCGGATATCCTGGTGTACGGGATGGGCGAGCGGCAGATCGTGGAGATCGCGCGCAGGCTCGACGCCGGTGAAGGACTTTCCGACATACCCGGGACCGTGGAGGTGCGGCGCGACCTTCCTCCGGGGGCGCTGCTGCTTCCGCCTGAAACCGAGGCGATAAAGGACCCGCATGCCTACACATGGTTTTTCCGCGACTTCTATCTCAACCAGCACCGCGTGCTCGCACAGGAATCGGGGAAACGCTATATCGTCCAGCATCCTTCCCCGCGCATGGAGAGCAAGGAGCTCGACGCCGTGTTCGCCCTGCCGTACGCCCGCCTTCCGCACCCTTCATACGAGGATGTAATACCGGGCTTCGCGACCGTACGTACGTCGGTTGTCTCCCACCGGGGCTGTATTTCCGGATGTGCCTTCTGTTCGCTGTCCCTTCACCAGGGGCGAAGGATTGTGCCGCGGAGTGAGGACTCGGTACTGGAAGAAGTCGGACTTTTAGCCCGCTCGAACGGTTTCGGCGGTCATATTACCGATGTGGGCGGGCCCTCCGCCAACATGTACGGGACCTCGTGCGCGGCGGACTGGCGCTGCTCGCGGCAGAGCTGTCTGCATCCCGAGATCTGTCCTAACCTCAGGATCAACACGGCCTCCTGGATGCGGCTTCTCGGCAGAACTTTGGAATCGCCGGGGGTGCGGCACGCAACGGTGGGCTCGGGAATACGCTACGACCTCTTTATGCGCGACGATCCCTCTCTCCTGGAATGCCTTGCGTCCGGACATGTCAGCGGCCAGCTCAAGATCGCTCCCGAGCACACCTCCTCTGGAGTCCTCGACGTTATGCGGAAGAAACACCTGTACGGCCTCGAGGATTTCGCCGAGGCCTTTTACTCCGCGTCGCGGAGGGCGGGCAAGCGTCAGTATGTCATTCCCTACCTCATGTCGTGCCATCCGGGCTGCCGCATGGGCGATATGCGCGCAATGCGCGCGCGCGTGCTCTCCGCCTTCGGCTTCATTCCGGAGCAGGTGCAGGCCTTCATCCCGCTTCCGCTCACCCTTTCCTCCGCGATCTATCACACGGGAGTGGATCCGCTCACGGGCGAGAAAGTCTTTGTGGCCCGCGGCGACCAGGAGCGCAGGGGGCAGCATGATGTTTTCCATAAAAAAGGGAACAGCTAAACATAAATGTAGTATTTTTCTTGACTTTTTCGGATAAACGGACGAAGTAAACAGAGAAACGCGGCGCCGCTCAGGAAGGTTCTGCACTATGCGGCCATTTTTCTCCCGGCGGTCCGGTTTTGTTTCCATATTTTCTTGCGTAAATTCGTTTACATAGTAAGACGGAGCCGAGAGCGCATGCCGCCCGGCGTAGTCAGAAAGCGATCGCCGGCGGAGGTTTTTCCATGCGGGCGGTTGAAAAGCACGAGGAGATCGGAATGTCAGAACAAAAGGAACTCAACCAGAAGACGCAGGCCCTCGAATCGGCCATGGCCCAGATAGAAAAGCAGTTCGGAAAGGGCTCCATCATGCGGCTCGGCGACGAATCGGCCAAAATAAAGGTGGCTTCAATATCGACGGGCTCCATCGAACTCGACGTGGCGCTGGGCATCGGGGGCATACCGCGCGGCCGCATCACCGAGATATTCGGTCCCGAATCCTCCGGCAAGACCACGCTTACCCTGCACATGGTCGCAGAGGCGCAGAAGCTCGGCGGGGTCGCGGCTTTCGTGGACGCGGAGCACGCGCTCGATCCCGCATACGCCGCAAAGCTCGGCGTGAACACCGACGATCTGCTCGTCTCGCAGCCGGACACCGG